>JADGCJ010000139.1 GCA_015229045.1 Magnetococcales bacterium | reverse complement strand
TGGATTGGCTGCAACCTGATCCCAGGCATAAAATACCCGATGTCCGGTGAAAGCCCCGATCAGCATGCCCAGGGCCAAGGCCCAGGTCAGACGAATGTCGGTGTTTTCCGGGTAGCCGGCGCGGGCAATCTGCCAGGAGAGGAGGGTATGTCCCAGGATGATCCCCAGGCCAAACAGGAGTCCATACCAGCGGACATTCATGGACCACAGAGTGATGGTGGGATCCAGATTCCATATGATGCAGGGGGGGGCGATTTCGTTCAAAAGGCGTTCCTGTGAGGTTCATTCATCCGTGGCATTTTTGGCTTCTGCATCAGGTGGCAGGAAGCTTTTCTTTTCGGGATTGATGCCCAGCATGATCTCTCCCAGATAACGCAGAAACGCCTCCCCTTTGGGTGTCAGGGACATGGGTCCTGACTGATGATGTCGGGCACCCAGGGGCTGATCGAACTGCACAAGTCCCATGGCGGCATGGCGGCCATGGGGGGGTTCCTGGAAATCCTGAAGATCCCACATGGTGACCAGACGGGATTTGCCGACATCCTCTGCCAACAGGTTCATGTCCACCTCCGAGCGGTTGCCCAGAATGGCAAAGGCCAGGATGGCATGCAGTTGAATATCCGGCTTGAGTTCCCGGAAGGCCTGCAACAGATTTTCCAGACGTTTCAGGATGACTGCCGGATCCTGGGGAGGTTCCGGATTTTTTTTGGCGGAACCCTCGACCGTCTGCAACAACGCCCGACTGAGAACGGAAGAATCGGTTGCCCCGATCTCCCCGGATTTCAGGCGTTCCAAGGCTTCCAGGGCCTCGGGACCGAGCCAGACGGCAATGCGTTTTTGTCCCTCTTTGATGCGACGTTCGCGGAAACGTTTTTGGCGTTTGAGGGTTGCTTCGTCGGTGACCATTCACTCCCCCTTGCTTGTCGATTACCGGGCCGACCGGAGAAAAATGATCCCAGGCAGGCAAAAAAGCAATCAAAAATGCAATTGGGTTGTTTGAGCGGCGCGATGTGCCCGGCGTATCCGGCGCATGCCGACGAGGATCCCGCCGATACCGACCAACAGAGGTATCAGACCGATGTTCAAAAATTTGATCCAGGTTTGCAGGTGTTCCACTTCCAGATTCAAGCGTCTGCGGGCTTCGCGCTGCTCCTTGCGGATGGTGAGCAGCTCTTGACTGAATTTTTCAATCTCAGCCTGTTGGCTGGCATTCAGGGCAGAATTGTTGCCTTTTTGTTGCAGTTCGAGAAAATGTATTTGTGTTTCCTGGAGGCGTTGATTCAGGACTTTCTGGATTTCCTGTGCCTGGAGTTCGGCTTGCTGACGGATGGCCAGCAGGCGCACGAAAGGTCGTGCGGCCTGGGAGCGACTTTGATTGCGGGCACTGATCAAATCGGGACGGACCAGCAGATCATCGAGAATGTTCATGACCAACCGGCCATTGGCGGTGTAGGGTACATCGACGGGCATATCCTGAAAATCCATTCTGCGGACCCAGAACTGGTCCTGGAGCAGATCGCAATCAGCCACCAGGACCAGCCTGACAGGTTCCCGGGAGGTGTTCAGATGTCCGATCTTGCGGTCGGTGGTGGCGTCATCCGTTGTTTTTGCAGGACGACCATCGGGGAAGGCCGAGGGAAGGGGACCATGCAGACGGGCAGCCAGAGTGGCAGGACCTTCGGGTTTGTATTCCTGGATCAGGCGTTGGGGGGAAGAGGCAGGTCCAAGCATGCTGAGATCAAACCGGCCTCCCTGGTTGCCGGTCGTAAACAAGGGACCGATTTTGGTGGTTTGTCCGGGTTGAGCGGCGATGATGCCAGCCGTGGCCAGCGTGAGGTGATCCAGATTGGTCGTGATCGGATCCTCACGGTGCATGTTCCGAGGGCCGATATCGATCCAGACAGGATAGTTGACCAGGGTGCTGCCCGTTTCCACACTGTTGAAGCGAATTTTTCTGGCTGCGTACAGGTCGGCGGCAACCTGATCTTTTTCTGTTTTGATGCCCCAGCCGGACAACAGGGGATTGGGCAGGGAACTGGCCAGCCAGGGGGTGGCATTTTCCTGGGCCTGACAGAAGGGGTCTGCAAACATGACGGTCGGTTTGCCACTCAGGACGAATTGATCGGCGGCGTACAGAATGGGATTGGGCAGATCACGCGGGTGGACCACCATCAAAAGATCCACATCCGGGTCGATCTTGTCGTCGCCGGGCAGGATTGATTTGATGGTGAAAAATTTGGCCAACTCCTTGTGGATGGCCCAGGAAGGTTTTTCCAGGGGGGCACCGGGCACGGTCGAGGAGGGGATGCCGGCCATGGGCAGGGTGGTCAGCAGGCCCAGAACGGGCCGTTTGGCGTGGGTCAAGCGGTAAATCAGGGCTGTAAGGTCGTATTCCAACTGTTCGCCCCATGCCGGGAGCAGAAAGGGAATCATTTCCATGCGTTCCTGGCTGTTCTGCGCCACCAGTCCCAGATACACCTTGCCGGTGGCATTGGGAATGGCAATGCCGCGCAGACCGGCATCCATGGCCATGTCTTCTTCCACCGAAAATGGCTCGGGGTTGACGACGGTCAAACGCAATTTATCGGATCCGGCCATGCGGACATATTCATCCAGCAGGTCCTGAATCCGGGTGACATGGGGTCCCATGCCGGGAATATGGCTGGTCAGGGAGCGGGAGACATAAAACCATAAATGGATTGGTTCCTGGAGATTGGCCAGGATGCGGCGAGTTCCTTCCGACAGGGTGTAGAGCTGCTGGGCGGTCAAATCCAGACGGGCTGATTTCAGGTGCTGATTGGCCAGAATGTTGACCAGAAGAAAAACGGCCAGGGCCAGCAGCAGGCGACTTCCCGAGCGAACCTGTGTCAGAATCCGTGTCGGCATGGATTCACGCTCCTTTTCGCTGTTCGAGAACCAGGACGTTGACGTAGAGGCAGAAGGCCATCAACGATCCGAAGAAGATGCCGTCCCGCAGGTCGATCACCCCTTTGCCAATGTTGGTAAAGTGGGTCAAAAAACTGAACGAGGCGACGGTGTCCCGCAACAGGAGCGGTGCCCAGCCGCTGAAAAATTCCAAAACCAGAGGGTGCCCGCTCAAGATGAAACAAAGTCCCACAGTGACGGTCATCACAAAGGCGATGACCTGATTGTGGGTCAGGGCGGAAAGAGCCGACCCCATGGCCAGAAAGCCGCCGGCCAGAAACAGGCTGCCGACATAACTCGCCAGGATGACGCCATTGTCGGGGTTGCCCAGATAATTGACCGTCAGCCACAAAGGAAAAGTGAGACCCAAAGCGATGGCCGCAAAACACCAGGCGGCGAAAAACTTGCCCAAAACCGCCTCCAGGGGGCGTATGGGCAGCGTCAGCAACAGTTCGATGGAACCGCTTTTTCGTTCTTCAGCCCACAGGCGCATGGTCAGTGCCGGGATGAGAAACAGATAGAGCCAGGGGTGATAGGTGAAAAACGACAGCAGATCCGCCTGTCCCCGCGGGAAGAAATTTCCCATGTTGAAGGTGAATATTCCGGAAAGGGAGAGATAAATCACCAAAAAAACGTAGGCGATGGGGGTGGTGAAATAGCTGGTCATTTCGCGGTGAAAAATGGTGGCGACAGAATTCCACATGGCGTGATCTCTTCAGGGGGGGTGTGGATCCGTGGCTTGGGTCAGGGTGCGGAACGCCTCATCCAGGTGTCCGCGGTCCACAAACAGTTTTTCCAGTGACCAGCCGTGGGTGTGAGCCATGGCACCCACCAGCGCGGCGAGGTGAACACCGGGTTTTGGCAACAATCGGATTGTCACGCGATCCGGGTTTTCTGTCAGGGTTTCCAGTTCGGCGACTTCCGGCAGATTGGCCAGGACTTGCCTGGCTGCGGCGGCCTGGTGCGACGGCAAGGTCAGGGTTACGGCATCATGCTGACGGGAACGGCTGGCAAAGGCCTCGGGGGTTTCATCGGCCAGGAGTCTGCCCCGGGCAATGACGACAACCCGTGTACAGAGTGGCTCGACCTCTTCCAGAATGTGGGTGGACAGCACAATGGCCTTGTGCGGGGCCATGTGTCGGATCAGGGTGCGGACTTCCTGTTTTTGATTGGGATCGAGACCATCCGTGGGTTCATCAAGGATCAGGATATCCGGGTCATGCAGAATGGCCTGGGCCAGTCCAACGCGCCGTTTGAAGCCTTTGGAGAGGGTTTCGATGGGTTGGTGCATGATTTTTTCGATATGGACCTGGGCCACGGTGGCATCGATGCGCTGTTTTTTCTCCGGGCCGCTCAGTTTACGGATGCCAGCCACAAAGTCGAGAAATCCGGCGGGTGTCATGTCGGCATAGGCCGGGGAGCCTTCCGGCAGATAGCCCAGGCGACGTTTTCCTGCCAGGGGTTGGCGGACCATGTCAAACCCGGCGACCTCGACCCGGCCACCGGTCGGGGATAGAAAACCGGTGATCATGCGCATCGTGGTGGATTTGCCGGCACCGTTGGGGCCAAGGAATCCCAGCACCTCACCTCTTTGTACTTGAAAGGAAATATTGTCAACAGCCTTGATCCGGCGAAACTCCTTGCGCAGATTTTCGACCTTGATCAGAACGTCCATCGATTCCTCATCTCCACGACAGGTCACCGGTTCACTCATGGGCGGTTTCAACAGGCAGGGAACCTCTCTTTTTCGGATTGCACAAGTTTCTGATCATCCACGTTTCCATGTCACAATCGCTCGGCAAGTGCAACCACTGACCCATTTTCTCAAACGGTTTCCCTTTTGGCAACCAGGCTGGATGCGGATACATCTGAGAAGAGGATATCAGTGGAAATTTTTGTGGATATGGGTCTTTACCGGAAATGGCAGGTGGTGTACTCTTGACGTTCAGAGTCCGTTCTGGATTTTATCAGGGGATCTGGATATTTCATGCAATGATTGCGGAATAGAAAATGTGTAAGCAAAACAATCCCCAGAGAATATTGATAGTCGATGACGTACCAGCAAACGTCAAGTTGTTGGCGGGTTTTTTGCATGGAAGTTATTCACTTTTTCTTGCGACAGATGGTGCGAGTGCCTTGGAAATTGCAGGTATGGAACATCCGGATCTGATTTTGTTGGACATCATGATGCCAGGCATGGATGGTTACAAGGTTTGTCAAGCTTTGAAATCTCATGGGAATACGAAAGACATACCGGTCATCTTCACGAGTGCGATGAACGATGAAGAGGATATATCCAGGGGATTGGCATTGGGCGCGGCAGATTATATCGTCAAGCCGATCAGAAAAAATATTCTTTTGGAGTGTGTCCGGAAGCATCTTGATGGATGATGCGAAAAAGTCAACCAACCACTTGTAATAAATATAACCGTCCGTGTCAAAAGAATCCGTCGGGATCTCCGGTGTTGATCAAGTAGTTGTATTGGCCATCCCCACATACTTTATGGAGTTGGTTTACTCTTTTCCTTGAATCAGCCTCGGTATCATTTGGCCCGGATACGTAGAACGGCTTGCCGTCCCTGCCAAATTGATACTGGGATGGGCAGAGATCTGATTCGATATCCCCCAGCAGCAATTTTCCAAGAGTAAAGTCCTGATGGGGTTTGAACCCAAGGGCATCGGCATACGACACAGCCGATTCCACAATTTTTCGAAGACAGGCAGGATGGACATGTTCCATTTCGTGCGATGTTTGCACCTTTTTGACAAGATCGTCATACTGAACTTTTGAAATGAAATTGTAAAAACAATCTTTCACGCCAAGACACCACGCATCAATCAAGAATACAGAGAAGGCGATTTCTCCGTTTGGCATCTTTCGGCTGAGGATCAGCTCTCCCATGCCCGTTTCAAACAAGTCAGGGTTCATCGGGCTTTCAAAAATGGGCATGTTCACAGCAATGGCAAACTTGCGAGCGACAGAAAAAATGCCCGCTCAGTAAAAACATTCGAGACGATACAGCATTTTCGCATGGTTCGGACTGTACACGCAACGCATGTCTTTTTCAATGGTACATCCGGCTGATCCCGGGAAGGGCAAGTCCCATGCGAATCCGGCATGGCCAATGTCGGCTGGCTCCAATACCCTTGACAGGGAATCCCATGTGGTACAGAATCCCGGGTTCCTCGGAAGATACAACTGTTTGACTGCGCAACAAAAGCCACACCCATTCTGGAAGCAGGGAATGACGCTGGAAAGCCAACCGGGTTCGGTCGGTATCGTGACCACCCACCATGCTGAATTATTCACCCGGGACAAGCCGCTCCCCCTGGATTGTGGTGCCACCCTGGGGCCGGTCGGCGTTGCTTATGAAACCTACGGCGAACTGAATGCGGACGTCTCCAATGCCGTACTGGTCTGCCATGCACTCTCCGGCACAGCCCATGCTGCGGGACGTCACCACCCGGATGATCGCCGTTACGGCTGGTGGGATGATTATATCGGTCCCGGGAAACCCTTCGATACCCGCAAATTTTTCATCATCAGCACCAACAATCTGGGCGGCTGCAATGGGACCACAGGACCTTCCAGCGTGAATCCCGCAACCGGCAAGCCCTACGGCCTGCGCTTTCCCATGATCACCTTGGGCGATATGGCCCGCCTGCAAAATGCCTTCGTGGACCATCTGGGTATCAAAAAACTCCTGGCCGTGGCCGGCGGCTCCATGGGCGGCATGATTGCCCTGCAATGGGCCTTGGATTATCCAGATCAGGTTGCATCGAGCATCATCATTGGCTCCACCCCCCGGCTCACCGCCCAGAACATTGCCTTCAACGCCGTGGCACGCCAAGCCATCATGTCCGATCCCCATTTCAACAATGGCGATCACTACGACGGCCCGCGTCCGGAAAAAGGGCTGGCCCTGGCCCGCATGATGGCCCACATCACCTATCTGTCGGAAAAAGGGTTGCACGAAAAATTTGGTCGCCGTCTCCAGGATCGGGAAAATCTCTCCTATGGCTTCGAAACCGACTTTGCCGTGGAGAGCTATCTGGCGCATCAGGGGTCATCCTTCGTGCGCCGCTTCGATGCCAATACCTACCTCTACATCACCAAGGCCATGGACTATTACGATCCCTTTCCGGATCCGGAAACCACGGCCAGACGGCTCCAACCGGTCACGGCCCGTTTTCTGGTCATGTGTTTCGATACCGATTGGCGTTTTGATACCAGCCGCTCCAAGGAACTCGTCAAAATTCTGAACTGGAACCGTAAGGAAGTGACTTTCCAGGAGTTTTCCTCTCCGCATGGCCATGATGCCTTCCTGCTGGATGCTCCGCAATACAAAGAGTCACTGGCCGGATTCTTGAACCGCCTTCTGGAAGAAACCAGTCGTCGGGAGACCAGAGTTGCCTGATTTATACAATACAAAGGCTCATGTCAGGGAGACGCCTGGTGCCTGATCTGCGCGTGGACCTGGAGGTGATCGCCGGCCTGGTGGCACCCGAGTCCCGGGTCATGGATCTGGGATGCGGCGATGGATTGCTGCTCGACCATCTGATTCGCAAAAAAAACGCCCGGGGTTTCGGTGTGGAAATTTCCCTGGAAAAAGTGCGGACCTGCATCGAACGCGGTGTCCCGGTCTATCACGGTGACCTCGATCAGGGTTTGTCGGACCACCATGACAACGCCTTCGACTATGTCATTCTGTCCCACACCCTGCAAACCGTCACCCGACCCCGCTTCGTCATCCAGGAAATGCTGCGGGTCGGCAAAAAAAGCATCGTTTCCATGCCCAACTTCGGCCATTGGCGCAACCGTCTGAGCCTGGCCATCGAAGGACGCATGCCCCAAAATCCGCAATTTCCCTTCGAATGGCACGATACGCCCAATATTCATGTCTGTACCATCCTGGATTTCCAGGATTTGTGCCAATCCATGCGTGTCCGGATCATCAAACAAATCCCCCTGGGTTGGGCGGGCAACCGACCCCAGGGAGTGTTCAAACGGTTTTTTTCCAACCTTCTGGTTCCCATGGCGGCGGCCAATTTGTTGGCTCCGATGGCTGTTTTTCTCCTGGAAAAGAGAGAGCCGTGAATCACCCGATCACCACCTTGTTTACCGAAAGCCAGATTCAGAAAAGAGTCGCGTCCCTGGCCGTTGAAATCGCTCCCCATCTGCAACCAGAGCCAATCCTGGTCGGACTGCTCAAGGGTGCCCTGGTGTTCACCGCCGATCTGTTGCGCGCCCTCTCCCGACTGGGAGTCAATCCCCTCCTGGATTGCATGCTCCTCGCCTCCTATGGCAAAAAAACCGTCTCCAGTGGCCATGTCCAAATCCATATGGATTGCACCCTGGATTTGACCGGTCGGCAGGTGCTGTTGCTGGAAGATATTCTCGACAGTGGTAACACCCTGACCTGTGCCGTGCAACGCCTGCGCGACAAGGGCGCGGCCCAGATTCTGACCTGCGTTTTGCTTGATAAACCCTCCCGCCGGCAAGTTCCCTTTGTCGCCGATTTTGTTGGTTTTTCCATTCC
>JADGCJ010000138.1 GCA_015229045.1 Magnetococcales bacterium | reverse complement strand
GGGCTCCGCCCTTGACCCGCCAGGGAGCCGGCCCCCTGGACCCCGATTCGTTGCCCGGTGCTGAATAGTTACGCAGATCCAGGAATTTGTATTCCCGAATCAAAACGTCTGGACAACCATGCCATCGCGCAGCTTGGGTTCAAACCATGTGGATTTGGGTGGCATGACCCGTCCGGCATCGGCGACGGTCATGAGATCGGCCAGGGCTGTCGGGTAAAGAGAGAAAGCGACAGCCATCTCCCCGGATCGAACCCGCTCCACCAGCCCGGCAAGACCGCGAACCCCCCCGACAAAATCGATACGGCCATCCAGGCGTGGATTGACGATCCCCAGAATGGGTTGCAGAAGGTGGTCTTGCAGAAGGCTCACGTCCAAACGCTCGACAGGATCATGCCCTATCGACACGTCGGGACGACTGGTCAGACGATACCATGTTCCGGCCAGAAACATGCCGAAACAGCGAGGTTTGTCGGGTTTGACAGGTTGATCCTCCGGCTGGACGTCGAACCGTTCCGCCACCCGGGCCAGAAACTCTTGCGGCGTTGCACCCCGCAAATCGCGCACGACACGGTTGTACTCCAGAATGCGCACCTGATCGTCGGGAAACATCACCCCGAGAAAGCGGTCGACGGGCGTTTCGCCGACCATCGCGCCGCGCTGGTCGCGTCGCGCCCGGCACACCCGGGAAGCCGCTGCCGCACGATGGTGCCCATCGGCGATGTACAGGGCAGAAAGGGTATCGAACAAAGTCACCAGTCTGTCGATGAACGATGCCTCCGATACCACCCAAAAAGTGTGACGGACACCATCGGTCGCCACGAAATCACAGGCTGGCTGGTGGCCAACGATCTGTTCCAACACCTGCTGGATGGACTCATCGTGCCGATAGGTCAAAAAAACCGGCCCGGAGTTGGCATCGAGAACATCGGCGATACGGGTCCGGTCATCCTCCTTGTCCGGACGGGTATGCTCGTGTTTCTTGACCCGATCGTTCAAATAGGCGTCCACGGAGATGGCTGCCACCAACCCGGTCTGCTGGTGACCCGCATGGGTCAGCCGATAGACATAAAGGCAAGGCGACTCGTCCTGGACCAAAACCCCGGACTGCTGCATGGTGCGAAAATGGCGGCGCGCTGTCTGGTAAACCTGTTCGTCGTGAGGGGAGATGGCCGGATCCAGATCGATCTCCGCCTTGGAAACATGCAAAAAAGAGTGGGGATTGCCCAGAGCCATGGTTGCGGCTTCGTTCCGGTTCAGGACATCGTAGGGGGGCGCGGCAACCGCCCGGACCAGATCCGGTCTGGGACGCCATCCTGGAAATGGCCGAATCAGTGACATTTCTTCCATGGTGTGGCTCTCTCTCATCCTTCTTGGCGCACCCCCCTTCCTCCGTCTTGCACTCCGGGAAGAGAGGGTCCGGCGAACATACAATGCCCACAGCCTCTGGACAACCCCTCTCCCCGGAGTTTCAATCTGTTTTTTTCGACGATAAAGACTCTATCGGGGCTTCGCTAAAAATTCATCATTTTTTTCAACGAGAAAGATCTTTATTGGGGCTTCGCCCCAAACCCCGCCAAGGGGGCAGGCGGAGCCTTCCTCTTGGATCCCCCAACCCCTCTCATGACAAAAAAACAATTCGAGGCTCTATGATGGCTATCCCGGAACCACACGAAATCATCACCCTGGCCGATCCCGGGGTGGTCCCCACCCGCTTTTGGCAAACCCTGCCTGACACGCGCATCCAGTGTACCGTCTGCCCGCGCTCCTGTCGTTTGCAAGAGGGACAACGCGGCCTGTGCTTCGTGCGCGCCCGGGCGGAAAATCAGATCGTCATGACCAGCCATGGTCGCTCGCACGGCTTTTGTGTCGATCCCATCGAAAAAAAGCCCCTCCACCACTTCCATCCGGGGAGCGCCATCCTGTCGTTTGGCACGGCGGGGTGCAATCTGGCCTGCAAATTTTGCCAAAACTGGCCTATGAGCCGTTCGCGTACCATGGATCGGCAGATGGCCGAGGCGACTCCCGACCAGCTTGCCCAGGCTGCAAAACGTCTCGGGTGTCAATCCCTCGCCTATACCTACAATGATCCCGTGGTCTTCATGGAGTATGCCATGGATGTCGCCCAGGCCGGGCATGCCCTGGGTATCCACTCCGTGGCCGTGACCGCCGGCTACATGCAGGATGCGGCCCGGGAGGCGTTCTACCACCACATGGATGCCGCCAACGTCGATCTGAAGGCCTTCTCGGAGCGCTTCTATCACCGCCTGTGCGGGGGTTCCCTGCAACCTGTCCTGGAAACGCTGCTGTATATCCATCGGAAAACGCAAGTCTGGCTGGAAATCACCACCCTGCTCATTCCCGAAGAAAACGACACCGATGCCGAACTGGAAGCGATGACCCAATGGGTGGCTGAACACCTTGGACCCGACGTTCCCGTCCATTTTTCCGCCTTTCACCCGAGTTATCGCCTGCAAAACAGGCCCCAAACCCCCCTGCATACCCTGACCCGCGCCCGCCACATCGCCCAAAAAAATGGCCTGCGCTATGTCTACACCGGCAACCTCCACGACCCGGAGGGAGGCAGTACCCGGTGTCACACATGCGGTCAGCGACTCATCGCCCGGGATGGCTACACGCTGCTCGCCTGGGGCCTGACCGCTCAGGGAGCCTGTACACATTGTGGCACACCCTGTGCTGGAAGATTTGCCGCCGCACCCGGCAACTGGGGGGCGCGGTGTGTGCCGGTGCGTCTGTAACACACTGTATGGCCCTGATTATCGTCTTGGCCATGGGCAAGGGCTTGTTGAAAACGGGGTCCGGGGGACTGGCGACCGGACAGGTTCAGGACAGAGCCCTGGCGGGGTTTGGGGCGGCGCCCCAATGAAACACGTCCCAATGGCCGAATAAAATTGTTGCCACCACCATGCAGGAGGGGTACCCTCTTCCCAACGAAGAGAGTGTTGAGTGGAATTGGTCCCGAATCAAAACGGATTGAATCGAGTTGACATGGCAGGTTTAAAGCAGTCGGAAGTGTCCCCTGATCATGTTTGATAGAGGCGCAGATCAGGGAAGCAGGGCAGAAGGTGGCACATTTGCGGAAGATCTTCCCTATGATTGCCCACCAAGCAGTGCGGTAGAGTGTGATGAAAGACTGGCTTACAGGTTTTTGAAGTCGTCGCCTGCAACGATGGAGAGCTTTCACTCGCATGCGAAGCTTGGAAAAAGAAAGCCGAAAGATGTTCCCGAGTGTTTCTGGGCATCGTGTTCTCTGATTGATATAGACAGGAAGGATATTTTAGAATCACGCAGGAAAATACCGAAGTTCAAAAACAAGCCTGTTGCGGTTATTCAGTTAGACTGTCAATCCGGCATGATTAAATCGTCCAATAGCGGCCATGTGGATTTTTGGATGTACTCGTCCTTCAATCCTCTTGCCGCGATCAAAAGCGTGGAGGGTGTCGATCCATGACCAAGCGATATTCCACCCTGGATGCAACACTGAAAAAAACGTTACTCTATTTTGACGGTCCGCAGATCATGCTGCTGACTGATGCACGTCATTCAATTATCGTTGCGGTTGCAGTGGAACGTGATGATATGGAGCAGCCATTCTTTGCCTGCCGCGTCGATAAAAGACACTGGGAAAAATACATGAGCGGCAAGGCCGATCTTCATTATTTATTTTCCAACGCATTGTCAGGTGTTTATTATTTTTTTGACCTGGCTGCGGAAGACAAAAGTATTGTTGAATTAAGGTTGGCTTTACCCGATGAGATTGAGAATAATGATTTTTGGCCGGAGACAGGATTTTTTTCGTCGAGTCATACTGAGACTATGGGCGACTCTAAAGAAAATACAAGTATCTGTCAGATTTTTAATATTGATGGAAGCTGGGATATAAAGGATTTTTCGCAATTCAATAACGGAATATTTGATATATATGTCATATCCTATTTAAGGGTTCATGAATTCTCGGAGTCCATCAGGACAGGACTGTCCGAATTGGTTCCAACCCGGTTATGGACAGCAGGTGGAAGCTATATCAGCTTTTTCAAAAAATTGGCTGGCTGGGCGAATCTAGGCCCGCTCAGGGTCAAACGCATTCAGTATGCCTCTCCCGGTCAGATTGAGTTGCTTGGAAATGAAGAAGTTTTCAATAAAATGATTCATTCGATAAGAATGTTCGGGAGGTTGGAAAAAGAGATATCCGAGGCATATGGCTATATAGACAAGACACTTGATTACGAAAGATTGAAAACAGCCAAACCACCCGCTGAATTTTCCTGTGATGTAATCGAGGAATCTGTCAGAGAGAAGGCCAATTTTATATTACAATCAGTGGGAATAGAAAACCCTGATGTATTCCTTGCCTCCTGTGGTGGTGACGTTTTGGTGTACGCCAAGATTGTTCTGTCAATTTGCAGACGCATCCAGGGGGTCCATAATTTCATCTCAGAGGGGCGCGTTCAGATCAAAGACCAAACCCCGCAGTAAACGCTCTTCCAGGGTCAATCTGCATGTCGGGATGCGGGACAGGTTGCCAACCCCCCATCCGCACCCTATATCATGCTTGAAGAAGGGTAACCTTTTCGCGTATGCTGGACCGGAGTCAGTCCAATTGAATTGTCGTCACGGATCTAAGAATCCGGCGCTTGCCAACCAGGGACCGGATGCTTCGGTCTGGGGCATGTCGTACAGAATCAACAGGGAGTGTACCATGAACGAAAATCCTTTTGGCACCCGGGTGCCTGTTCCGGTTCGCACCGAGTCCGGCCCCGCGTCGACCACCGATGTCAGAGATGCGGCGGTCGACTATTTGAAACAGGTCTATGTCCTTCTGGCCGCCAGCCTTCTCGTCTCTGTGGCAGCCGGCTTTGTGGGAATGCGTACCCCGTTTGCCCTCGAGCATCCGATCGTGCTCCTGGTGTTGGAGTTGGGCGCCTTCTTCCTGGCCCTCAAGGTGAAAAACACCCCGACTCTGTTCCTGTTCACCGGCATCTCCGGTTTTGCCATCGGGCCGGTCATTGCCATCTACGTCGGTCGCGGCATGTCCGGTGCGGTCGGTCAGGCCATGTTTTTGACCGCCGCCATCTTCGTCGGCATGACCTTCTATGCCATGACCACCCGGCGCAACCTTTCCATGTTGGGAACTTTCCTCTTTGCCGGACTCATCGTTCTGCTCGTAGGATCTCTCCTCAACATGTTTTTCCATTCGTCGGCTGTGAGCTTCGCCCTGAGTGCCGCCGGTGCCTTGATCTTCTCCCTTTACATCGCCTGGGAGACCCAGATGCTCAAGGAGAATCCCTGGGCCGTCACTCCCCAGGAGGCGGCGCTCTCCATGTACCTGAACGTCGTCAACCTGTTTTTGTCTCTCCTGCGTCTGCTGGGTATCCTCGGCAGCGACGACTGATCCTGGCACATGAGGCCTGTTCCTGAACCATGTCCTCTTCAAACTCCTTGACTGTGGAAGAGGCCTCCGCTCTGGAACAGGCCCAAGTCGTCCTGCGGACCGTTGGATGGGACGGCTCGACGGTGGCGCTGGTGGTTCTGGGGCGGTTTCAGCGGCTCTATTGTCTGGAACCTCACGGTTCTTTTCGGCATTGGCCTGTCTCTACGGGCCGGGCCGGTTTTGGCAACCAGATCGACAGCGGTCGGACACCGACCGGCCTGCATCGCGTCTGTGCCTGTATCGGTGAGGATGCGCCCCTGGGGACTGTCTTCAAGGGGCGTGTCCCTACCGGCGACATCGCGACAGAGACGACCGTGGATGGCCCGGATGCCATCACCACCCGTATCCTCTGGCTGGATGGGTTGGAGGAGGGCGTCAATCGTGGCCCGGGCGTGGATAGCAAGGAACGCTACATCTACATCCATGGAACCTCCCACGCCAATCTTTTGGGCCAACCCGCCTCCGCCGGCTGTGTGCGCATGAAAAACGAGCATATTCTCGAGCTGTTCAAACGTGTCGCCAGGGAGACCCTGGTTTTGATCGAACCGGCTTGACCTCCCATGGATAAACTGTTTTCCAATCTGCGTATTCACTGGCACAATCCGCAACTGGTCGCCCTGTTCCTGGTGTTGACCGGGGGTGTTTTGGTCGTGGTTTATCTGGGCGGTGCCATGGCCCCGTTCATCACCTCGCTGGTGGTGGCCTATCTCCTGGAGGGGATGGTTCGTCCCCTGGTGCGTCTGCACATACCGCGCATTCTGGCGGTGTTGCTGGTTTTTGGTCTTTTTGTCTGTTCGCTGATCGTCTTGTTTGGGGTGGTCTTGCCCATCCTCGTGGAGCAACTCTCGCGTCTCCTGACCGAGGTTCCCCGCATCACGACAACCCTGCAAAGTCTCAAGGGGCAGGCCATCGAATCGGTCAAGGGGGTGATCAGTGTCAGCCTCATGGAGCCTCTTCTGGCCCGGCTTCTGGAGGGTTTTCAAGACTTGACTGCCCGTTCGGTGACCTACCTTCTGCACGGGGTTCCCGGTCTTTTTTCCGTGGTCATCTATCTTTTTCTGGTGCCCTTTCTGGTTTTTTTCTTCCTCAAGGATAAAAACGACCTGCTGCGCGACATGCAGCGCCTGCTGCCCCGCGAACGCGACCTGTTGTTCAAGGTTCTCCGCGATGTCGACCGGGGTCTGGGAGGCTACATACGAGGCAAATTCTGGGAGATGTTGCTGTTGGGCCTGGCGACCTATCTGTGCCTTGCCTATATCGGTTCCGAGTATGCCTTTCTGTTGGGACTCCTCACCGGCCTGTCGGTTTTGATCCCCTTTTTGGGTGTGGTGGTGGTGATCGTGCCCGTGGCGTTTCTGGGTGTATTCCAGTGGGGCCTCACCTGGGATGCCTTCAAGCCTCTGATGATCTACGGCGTTCTGCAAATGGTCGACGGCAACCTCATCGCCCCGCTGATCCTGGGTGAGACCGTCCGTGTCCATCCTGCGACCATCATTCTGGCCGTGTTGATATTTGGCTCTCTCTGGGGGTTGCTGGGGGTCTTTTTCGCTGTTCCTCTGGCGGTACTCGTCAAGAGTGTCACCGATGTCATCCTTCCGCCCGGGGATCAGCCACCCTCTTTCCGTGGATACCCTTCACCATCATGAACCTGGTGCGGTGTGCCCGCCTGGCGACCGAACTCCTCGAACACATTCTCGATGCCGGGATGGCAGCCGAAACTTTGTTGACGCGACAATTCTGGAGCCAGGCCGGTTTGGGATCCAGGGAGCGTGCCCTGGTCGGGGATCTGGTCTTTGGCGTCTTGCGGCATCGACGTTGCCTGGATCCGGAGTTGAGGTGTCGTGCCGGTCGGTTGACTGCGTTGGCTCTGCTGCGCTGGCATGGCTGCTCCCGGGAGCAGATTGTCGAGATGGGGGGCGTGGAGTTCCCCTGGCCCATATCGGCAGTCGATGAGACGACCCAGCCACCCGCCGTGCGTCACTCCCTGCCGGAGTGGATGTGGGCCATGCTGACGGCATCTCTGGGCGAGGCGGAGGCGACGGCGCTTGCCGCTGCGCTCAACCAGGCGGCCCCGGTCGATTTGCGGGTCAATCTCCAGGTTGGCGACCGTGCGGCTTGTCTGGCAGCCTTGCAGGCCGAGGGGGTGACGTCCACGTCGACCCCGTTCTCTCCGACGGGTCTGCGTCTGGCGCAACGTCTCTCTCTGGGCGGGTTGACCCCCTACCGTCGGGGATGGGTGGAGGTGCAGGACGAGGGGAGTCAACTCATCTCCCTGCTTGTGGCTCCGCAAGCGGGTCAGACCGTCATCGACCTGTGTGCCGGTGGTGGGGGTAAGAGTCTGCATCTGGCCGTGTTGATGGGGGATCGGGGCCGGATCGTCGCTGCCGATGCCGATGCCCAGCGTCTGGCCGGATTGCGTCCACGTCAGCGTCGTGCCGGTTTGCGGTCGATCCATCCTCTGCCCATTCGCCACGAAGGGGATCCCAAACTGCGCGCCCTGGCCGGCAAGGCGGATCGGGTTTTGCTCGATGTTCCTTGTTCCGGCACCGGCACCTTGCGGCGGCACCCGGAACGCAAATGGCTGCTCACGCCCCAGGCTGTGGCCACACTCACCTTGCGTCAGAGTGCCTTGTTGGCTGCCGGGGCGCGTTTGGTCAAGCCCGGTGGACGTTTGGTCTATGCCACATGTTCCATTTTGGAACCGGAAAACCAGGCTGTGGTCGATCATTTTTTGCGTAGCGATTCCGGGTTTCGCTTGTTGGATGCCAGGCCTATCCTGGTCGCTGCCGGTGTGCCGGGGGGGGTGGTCACTGACTCTTTTCTGGTTCTTTGGCCACATCGGCATGGTACGGATGGATTTTTTGCTGCTGTCATGGAAAAAAAGCGGTGATATAGTACGCAGGGCTGTCTGGTATTTTGTCCCCGGTGGATTTGGGGCGAAGCCCCAACAAAGTTTTTTAGTAACTATTCAGTACCCCCTCAAGAAAGGTCTGGACATGAAAGCCTTTGTCAGGGCTTCGCCCCGA
>JADGCJ010000137.1 GCA_015229045.1 Magnetococcales bacterium | reverse complement strand
TGGTGGGGTTCGGGGCGAAGCCCTGACAAAGGCTTTCATGTCCAGGCCTTTTTTGGGGTGGTACTGATATGGTTACACCCGATCAAGCAATAAATGAGGAAAATAGTGGGTTGGCATGAAGTATGCGTTAACCCAGGCAAATCACACCTTCGACCAGAAACGGATCGAAGTGTGGGATTGGCGTGTCGGTTGATACTGGCACGCAATATGCATTGACCTTGCACAATGTTTTATCGTGGCCCTGTCTTAACGCTTTTCTTGTTGGTGATTTGTTTTCAGGGTCAGGGCCGTTGCGGGACCGGAAGTGGAAAAAAGGACAATGACATGGGGATCACGGACATTCTGAATAGTTCCAAGCTTGGCCTGTTCGCCAGCCAGGGCGCGCTGAAGGTGGTTTCGAACAACGTTTCCAATGCCAACACGCCTGGTTATTCGCGGCAAGCGGTGAATCTGGAAGCGGTTCCGCAATCGGCGTTTGGCCGGAGTGGTGGTGGCAATGGTGTGCAGATCACCAGCGTGACCCAGCAAGTCAGTGACATTGTTGATCGGCAGTTGCAGGTGAGTGCCAGCGAGACGGGTCGTCTGGATGCGCGGGATCGGTTTTTGACCCAGATTCAAAATGTTTTTAACGATTTGAACGGCAGTGGATTTTCATCCAGGCTGGAAAAATTTTTCGACTCGGTCAGCAGCGCGGCGGACAATCCGGCCAATACCGTGGCGCGGATGCAGGTGGTGAGCGACGCCCAGAGCCTGGCCCTGCAGGCCAATAAGATGCAGGAAAACCTGACGCAGGCAGCCTCGCCCGTCGACAAGGAGATCAGCAACCAATTGGGTGACCTGAACAGCCAGTTGAGGAGCTTTCAGAATCTCAATGCGCAGATCGTGCAGTCCAATGCCGCCGGGACACCCCCTCTGGATCTTTTGGATCAACGTCAGCAGTTGCTCGGCAAGTTGAGCAAAGTGATCGACATACAGGTCTTGAACAGGGGTAACGATAGCGTGGCCTTGCAGACCAGATCCGGCCAGCTGTTGGTGGATGACAAGTATGTCGCGCAGTTTTCGCGCAATGGTACGACGACAGAAACCGGGTTCGCCGGTATCGGCATGGATGACAAGACAGCCGATTTCACCTCGTTGATCAGCGGTGGGTCATTGAAAGGGTTGGTGGAAATCAGAGACCAGGTGATCCATGGCAAGAGCGGCTATTTGACGCGCATGAACGCATTGGTGAACGAACTGCGCTTTCAAGTGAATACGGTACAGAGCCAGTCCGTGGCACCAGCGATGAATACAAGCCAAAGAAGCATCATGGATCTGGGAAAAGACCTGACCACGCCGATTGGAGAGCTGACGACAGACGTCACCTCTCCCCGGTACCAGGGAAGTCCGGTGGATCTCTCCCGGGTGAACGCCGGGACCATAACCTTGGCCTATGGTACGGATGTCAATAATTTGACACAGACGTCGGTAAGCATCGATCCGGCAACGCAGAGCCTGCAACAGATCGCCGATGCCTTGAATGGTTCTCTGGCTGTTTCGGCAACCATCACGGCGGATAACCATCTGCAAATCAGCAGCCAATCCGATCCCGGGGTGTATGGCGTCGTTTCGGATACAAGCCATGTTTTGGCGGCTTTGGGAGTCGGCGCCATGTTTGGCGGTCGCGGGGCGCAGGATATGTCGGTCAACCCTGAGTTACTCAATGACGCCAACCAGTTGCCCATGTCGCAGGTTTATCAGGGCACGGATGGCTCCGGAAACTCTGTGCCCAGATTCGACGATGCCGGGAATGCCGGTTTGATGGCACTGGGTGCTTTGCGGACAACCAAATTTGCTCTGGCACCGCCGGATTCCAACCTGGCGACGCTCAGTACTCATTACGCTGATATTGCTGGCGATGTGGGGGTTGATGTCAGCCAGAACGACAATGCCATGACGGCCCAGAAGTCGGCCACGGAGTTTTTGCAACAGACGCGTGATTCGGTCTCCGGAGTATCGATGGAAGAGGAGTTGACCGACCTGGTCAAATATCAACGCGCCTTTCAGGCCTCCAGCAAGATGGTGTCGGTGACCGACGAGTTGATGCAGTCGATCATCAGTATGGCCCGGTAGGGTTTGTCGGCAGGGATTGCAGGGACAGGAGGGCGTCGTGCGTGTGACACAAGCGGTTTTATACAGAAATGTCGCCAGTTCTTTGCAGGCACAGTATCAGGAACTAAGCAAGATCCAGGAACAGTCCACGTCAGGCAATCGCCTGACGACGCCTTCCGACGATCCGACGGCCTATTATCGCCACATCCTGTTCTCTTCGGACCTGTCCAATGTGGATACGCTGAAAAAGACCACCGGCATGGCCAGCGACCGTTTCACGATGGCCGAACAGAGCATCCAGACCATTCACGACAAGTTTCAGGATGCCCAGGACCTGATCATTCAGATGGGATCGTCCAATAATGCCGGTATACCTCAGGTGATGAAGGCGACCGGACAGCAAATTCATGCGATGTACCAGGACGTCATGAGTTATGCCAATACCGAGATGGATGGAGTCCCCCTGTTCGGAGGTGGAAAGACACGGGTTCCGTTCAACGCAAATGTGGTGGAGACAACCGGAGTCAAGCTGCGTTCAGGAGGGCAGGGCGGGTTCACCGATGTCGCCGGTACCGACTTTGCCGCGCAGCTGACGGGAACCCCGGCAGCGGTCCCCATGAGCGTCAAGGTGACCTATAAAACGACCGATGCCAAAGGGGTGGCTCTGGCGACGCCCGTCTACTCGGTGAATGTGGATGGCGCGGACAGCCCGGACATTCCGGCGACAGGTGCCGGACAAAAAATCAACGTGGCTGCCGGAGTGACCCTCTCCGTCAACACGGCCAATCCACCCAAGGGTGGCGATGCTTTCTATTTTGAAGTGGTTCCGGCGTATCAAGGTGGCGAGAAGGATCGGCAGGTGAAGGTTTCCGATACCAACGCCATCGACGGCAATGTCACCGGCGCTCAGTTGATCAACGGTCGATCGTCGCTCGGGCGCGGCGTCAACTTGTTGGCCACTTTGACGGCATTACGAGGCGCCTTCATGCGGGCAGATATCAGTGAGGTCAACTCCCTGTTGGGGAGAACTCAAGAAGCCCGGGCACAGGCATCGGATATGCAAGCCGTTACCGGGATCAGGGGAGCGCAGGTGCAGGCGATCAATGCCACCCTGACCGATGACAGTAACAGTCTGACCGAGGCCAAGGCAAAAAATACCAGTGTGGATGCTTTTGATGTGATGAGTCGTTTATCACAAACAACTCAAGCGTTGCAGGTGACATTGAGCACCGAGCAGCAAGTCTTGAACACATCCCTGCTTAATTTTCTTAAGTAGGGGATTCGTCGGCAGGATGGAGAACTGACTATGGAACTTCAGGGAACACGTTTTGGCATGTTGGAATTTAATGAGAGCGAAATCATTCGGGTGAACGAGGGGTTGCTCGGTTTTCCGTTGAGCAAACGGTTTTTGCTGTTTCCCTATGGGGAGGACTCCTCGTTTTTCTGGCTGCAATCCGTTGATGAACCGGAGATCGCTTTCATCGTTATCAACCCGTTCGATTTCTTTTCGGATCTGGAGTTTGCCATCCAGGATGCGGACTCGGAGTCCATTGGTCTGACCCGGGGAGAGGATGTGGAAATTTTCTGCCTGGTGACCATTCCGGAAGGACGCCCCGAAGAGATGCGAACCAACCTGGCCGGGCCGGTGGTGGTGAATGTGATCAATCGGCAGGGAAAACAGATTCTGCTCAAAGAGTATTCACCGCGCCAACCTTTGATTCCGGAGAGCCTGCGCCAAAGCTTCAAAGACGAAAACGAGAAGGCTTTGCGGTCGAAGCAGCAGATGCGGGCAGCTGCCGGGGTCTGATGGCTTGTCGGTGCTGGCAGGGCTGGTTGGGTCAAGGATGAGTCCGAGACAGGAATGATGCGGAGTCATGTCAGGAAGAGGGTGAAATCATGGCACTTTATATTAATACAAACGTCACTTCATTGAATGCACAGCGCAATTTGATGAAGTCCACCAACATGCTGGGCACGACATTCAAGCGTTTGTCGTCGGGGTTGCGGATCAATTCGTCCATGGATGATGCAGCCGGCATGGCCATCACCCAGCGGGTGACGGCGCAGATTCGCGGCATGAATATGGCCATTCGCAACGCCAACGACGGTATCTCCCTGGCACAGGTGGCCGAAGGGGCGCTGGATGAAACGACCGCAGCGCTGCAACGCATTCGTGAGCTGGCTGTGCAATCGGCCAACTCCACCTACAATGCGACGGACCGGAGCAGTATCGACAAGGAAGTACAGCAACTGCTGTCGGATATTCAACGCATCGCGCAGCAGTCGACCTTCAATCGGGTCAATCTGCTGACCGGCAGCTATGTCAATCAACAGTTCCAGGTTGGGGCTTTTTCGGGGCAGGTCATTGCCTTCAGCATCGGCAACGCCACACAGACCGGCTTGTTGTCGGGCGGTGTAAGAAGCGATGGCAGCACTGTTCCCACGACCTGGTCATTCCTTGCATCGAGTCCCCTTGGTCTGGGCAATCTGACGGTCGCCACGGTCGCCGGAGCCAACTCCGCCCTGGCCATGTGCGATGCCGCCCTGGACAAGGTGAACGATATCCGCTCCAATCTGGGTGCGGTGCAGTCCCGGTTCCAATCGGTGGTCAACAATCTGTCCAATATGGTGGAAAACACCTCGGCGGCCCGGTCGCGGATCCAGGATACGGATATCGCAGCGGAAACGGCCAACCTGACCAAGGACGCGATCATGCAGCAGGCGGGTACGGCGGTTCTGGCACAGGCCAATCAACAGCCACAGTTGGCTTTGCAGTTGCTTGGCAAGTAGCGGACGACGGGATGACCGCCGAAAATCGTGTCGTTCAAGGTGCAACGACCTGATTTTGCAGCATTGAGGGCATTCCAATGGGTGATATCGGTAGTGTTGAGTCCCCGCAGTCGTTGACGCAGGGGTATGTGGGTGGAACCATGGCGGATGGAACCCGCCGGTCAGGTGTCGATACGGACTCTGGCGACCGGCGGGAACTCTCTGTGCCAGGTGTGACGGATCCGTCACAGGTTGCCTCGAAGGAAAAAAATTCCGGAAATGGTGAACAGAGTCATGTTTCCGGGGTCGAACCGGGTGTTGACCGGGCGCGGCTGGATGCCAAAATCAAGGAGATCAACAAGTCTTTGCTTGGCTCCACGGCGTTGCAGTTCAGAATTGATGAAAAATCGCAAAAGTTGGTGGTGCGTGTTGTCGATAAGGATACTGACAAGGTGGTGAGTCAGATCCCCAGCGAAGGCATGCTGGCCCTTTCGCAACGCATGAAGGATGTCAACGGCATCCTGTACGATGCCAAGGTCTGATACCACTTTGCAGTCGATGCGGGAACGAGGCGGCGAGGAGGAGGCAAGGAGACAGTATGTGTTGGTACGGTGAGGAGCCGGCGACGCAGCTGGCGAAGTTACCGCGATGAATGCGAATTGGTATGAGTCGGCAGTCTCCAGGGCGATGGTCCAGAGCGGGTTGGCAGGTTTTTCGAGGAGAAGGTCATGACCAGCGGAGTTGGTGCCATATCATTTGGCGGTTTGGCCAGCGGTTTGCCATCCAACATTGTGGACATGTTGATGCAGGCCGAGCAGAGCCGCATGACCAAGTTGCAGTCCAATCAGGCCAATTTTACCAAAGAGCAGACTGCCGTTTCCGACTTGAAGACCAAGTTGCTGGCCTTGAGTTCCAAGGCTGTGACTCTGGAAAGTCCATCGTATTTCCGGCCCCATACGGCGACCTCCTCGGATACGACGGTTTTTACGGCCACAGCCAGCAGCGATGCCCAGGCGGCGACGCATACTGTTACGGTCACTCAGTTGGCGATCAATCAGGTTGCCGCCTCCAATGGTGGTCCAACCACCTCCACGGATACGACCACGGCGGCCGCCACCATCAGTATTCGTTACAACGGCGTCCGGTACGATGAAAGCATAGCGGCAGGTTCGACGTTGGCCGATATCGCCAACGTGATCAACAGCGACACGACTCTCAACGCCTCTTCCACCACGGGAGTGAGTGCCAGCGTCCTCTATGACGGGACGAATTATCGCCTAGTGTTGCGGGCCAACGATGGGGGGCTCAATGGTGCCGCCCAGCGTATCGACCTGACGACCGGGGCGACCGATTCGGTGACGGCGGCGACAGCGGCAGGCACCTCGTCAACCTTGACCTTCGCTGGTGGTGCGTCGATCGATTTTGGCACGGCCCCGGGTGTCGGTGCCACTCTGCTGCAACAGACCGCAGCTGGTCAGAACTCCGCCCTGACCATCGATGGCGTCGCTGTGACCAGTACCAGCAACACGGTCACCACGGCCCTTCCCGGGGTGACCTTGAGTCTTCTGGGTACGGGCGCGAACAAATCGCTTGCCATCTCCAACGATACGGAGACGTTGAAAAAGAGTCTGAGCGATTTCATGACCACTTTCAACGATCTGGTCACCTTCGTCAAAACAGAAACGGCCAAAGGCGGACGTCTGGCCAAGGATGCCTCTCTGGCGCGCGGGCTTATATCGCAGATACGCGGGCAGATGCAGCTCCCGACCAGCAGCCCGACGCCTACGGTATCCGGAGGTGCGGTTTTCAATACCTTGTCGCCTTATTCGTTGATAGCGGAAATCGGCATCCGCACCAACGCTGCGGACGGCACGTTGACCCTGGATCAGACCTCTTTCAATACGGCTGTCGCCAAGGGGTTCGACTCGATCGCGTCCATATTCACCGCCAATCCAAGTGCGGCAGACTCGGCCAACTTCACTGCGGCGGGTGCCAAACAAGGTTTGTCCTACCGTTTGTATACCTTAATGAACAGTCTCACGAACAGCACGAGCAGTCCCGTCACTGCCCAGCAGGACAGTTTGACCAATCGTCTCAAGGGCATTCAGAGCCAAATGGATCGAGAACAGGCCAGATTGGATCGTGTCAAGGCGCAACTGATCAAGAAATTCTCCGCCCTGGAGCAGTTGTCGAGTTCCATGCAGGGCCAGGGGACTGCGTTGACCAATGCCCTGTCTGGCCTGAACAAGTAAAAGTAGGGCTTGTGATTGTCGAGGGCTTGTTGGGGCTGTCGAGGGCTTTGCCGGGGGGGTGTTTCGGGGGGGAGGTGGATCCTTCTCTGGGTCTCGTCGGGGAATGGGCTTTCGAGGTCGTTTTTTGATTCGTTTTTTTGATTTTTTAAATGCAACCTGGTGTCAGGAGAGCGATATGGAACTCCAAAGTGTGGAATCCTGCGGGGCTGCGGGAGACGAAAAGGCACACGAATTCTTCGATATGTCTCCCATAGAGATGGTTATCAAGATGTACGAAGGGGCGATCGGTCACATCGAGGATGCTCGGGATGCCCTTGAAGACGAACAGGTGGAAGAGTTTAAGTGGAATCTGAATCGGAGCCGCCTTATCGTCGAGGAGTTGAAACGGACCCTCAATTTCAAGGAGGGTGGTCAGTTATCGGCACAATTGAAGGATTTGTACAATTTTGTGTTGGACAGCTTGAAGCAGGCCGAGTTGACGCATCGCGTCGACTTTTTAACGAAGGCCATCGATCCGCTGGAGATTTTGCTCGACGGGTGGCGGGGTGCTGCCCAATCGGTGGCCATGGTGTCTTGAAGTCGTGACGGGGTGGCTATATGTCATACGGATTGCAGAGCTATAAAACGTCCAAGGCCACCACGGCTTCCAAGGAGGATCTGCTCATCATGCTGTACGAGGGAGCGATCCGTTTCCTGGAGCTTTCCATCGCCGAAAAGGAAGCAAAGCGTCTGGCTGAACACAAACAGTACCTGCGCAAGGGGTTGGCCATCGTCTCCGAGCTGCAGAGTACGCTGGACTTTCAAAAAGGTGGCGAAGTGGCGATCAAGTTGTTCGAGCTGTATGGCTTCATGCTCGAATATTTGACCCAGGCTAATATAACTCAGGAAGTTTCATATATTCGCGAGGTTGTCGATCAGCTGTCCACGCTTTTGGAGGGCTGGCGTGATGCGGTCAAGCAGGTGAAGGCCGGTACGGTGGCGGCGGCGGGTGTGGCTCCGGCTCGTTCAATCTCCAGGAGTTTATGAACATGGATGACACGCTGGATCGTATGGAACAGCTGCTCAACCTGATGGCAGAACCGGACAAGGTTGAGGTTGACCGGCTGGCCAGTTTGTCCAGAGAGTGGGAAGGAGTTGTGCAGTTGTTGTTGTTGGAGTCGCGTGTCGAGACGTATTCTGCGGATGACAGGAGACGGTGGCGGGATCGCCTTGAAGGCTTGATGCAGAGGCTTCCGGACATTCAGACGGGGTTGTTGACTTATCAGTCGGAGGTGGCCGTTCAGATTTATGCGGAGAACCGTCGTTCGGCGTCGTTGTCGCAGGTTCGGGAGGGGTTGTCTGTTCGTGAGAAGCCTTTGATTCGTTGCCGGGCTTGAAAGAGCGGAGCAAAACAAAACAAAACAAAACAGAATTTGGGGCGAAGCCCCAAAGGGTTTTTGTCATTGAAAGGGGTTGGGGGATCCAAGGGGGAGGCTCCGCCTGCCCCCTTGGTGGGGT
>JADGCJ010000136.1 GCA_015229045.1 Magnetococcales bacterium | reverse complement strand
ACCCCATTGGGGGATGAATCCCCCAAACCCCCTCTTTTTTTTCAATTCGTTTTTTTTGTTTGTTTTTTAAGCAACCTCGGATTCAACCCCCAGGACGCTGGCGACATCCAGAATGACCAGCAAATTATTCTCGAACTCCACCACCCCATGGACGAAATCCGCCGCGATGCCGCGCAGATTGGCAGGTGGGGGTTGGATATTGTCATCGGAGATTTCCAGAACGTCGCCGAGCTGGTCGACGACCAGACCGACGGGATCCTGCCAGGGACAACGCGCCTCGCCGATTTCGCGATTGATCTGGATCACCTCGCTGCGCGTTTTCATGATGACGTTGTATTGTTTGCGCTTGTTGCTGGAGCCATCGCTGACGGGTTGGGCATCGTTCCAGCCCAGGCGGCGCTTCAGGTCGAACAGGGTGATGACCCGCCCGCGAATGTTCAACATGCCGCGAATGTAGTCGGGCGAGCCGGGAACCGGGGTACACTCCATGGAGCGGTTGATCTCGCGCACCAGCAGGATTTCGATGCCCAGATACAAATCGCCCAGGGTGAACGTGCTGACCAGCATGGCTCACTCCCCCTTCACATTAAAAGTCCGATGTCGGCTGAAGGGAGGAGACCACCTTCAGCAGCCGTTTTTTGTCGATGGTTGGCACACAGGCGACAAATCCGGCCCGGATGCACCTCTGTTCCAGGTCGGAGGAGATGGAGGTCGTGGTGGCGATCATGGGGATGTCGCCGTGCGAGGTGGAGGGCATCTCCACGGCCAGCTCGAAGCCATCCATGAGGGGCATGTTGATGTCGGTGACCAGAAGATCGTACTGGTTGCTGCGCAACATGGCCACGGCCATCTGTCCATCTTCGGCCTGGTCGATGTCGAAGCCGACCTCCTTGAGATAGCTGGCGGTCAACACCCGCAGGAAGGGGGTATCGTCCACCACCAGGGCACGCAGACCGGCGGCGTCGAACTTCGACTCCAGGTGCGAGGTGGTGATGCGGGCCAGATCCAGAACCCGGTTGACGTCGGGGAAGAGGACCACCCGGTCGTCGAGCTGCGCCGAGCCGAACAGGCCATCGGCGACGATGGCGCGGGTATCCAGCTCGATGTTGATCTCGCGGGTATCGATGATGCGCGCAAAGATCAAACCCGCCTGGATGTCCGGAATGTTGGGCACCACCATGCACAGATCGTTGTCTTCGTCCTCACCCTCCGGGCGGGGCGCCAGGCCCATGCCCTCCAGGCCCATCACCTGGTCGGGATAGATGGCGCGGAAGGTTTTGCGGTCGTAGCGCACATAGGGGAGACCGCCAATGTTGACGAGCAGACTGGGAGAGATTTTTTCCACGCGCCGCACCATGCTGTGGACGATGCCCATGAGCAGGCCGGTATCGGTCTCCAGCAGGATGATGTTCTGCCGTTCGCGCAGGGCCTCGCGGCGTTCGGCGTCCAGGTCCATGCGGGTGGCGCGTTCGACGTTGCTGAAGCTGATGTTGGCGCGCTCCATGACCCCGGCGTAGTCGATGATCAGGGAGACCGTGCCGTCGCCCAGGATGGTGGTGGCCGAAAAACAGACGTTGTCCTTGAAGAAGGAGGGGAGGGGTTTCACGACGATCTCTTCGCTGTCGAGAACCTCATCGACCACCATGCCGAACTCGTTGCCGCCGACGTTGAGAACCATGACATAGGCCACCAGGCTGCCCGGATGGCGACGATCCTCATTGCCGCGCCGGTTGTTGCCGGTGCTGGCGCTGCGGCCTTTGGCCATGTTGGTTTTGTTGCGCACCGGGGTGGTCGCAGCTGCCGCAGCGGCGGCCTCTTCCGAGCGCAGGCGCCGGGTGCGGCGATCCGAGAGGCGTCCGCGCTGATCGGGTTCGTCGCTGTCGGGCGGATAGGTGCGCTGGATGCCCAGCACATCGGCCAGATCCACCAGAGGCAGGAGCATGTTGCGCAGACGCAGGACCGGGGCACTGCCCACGGTTTCGATTTGATTGGAGCGGTCCGACTCCGCCACGCGCACGATCTCCACCAGACCGATCTCCGGGATGGCGAAGCGCTGATTGCCCGCCGACACGATCATGGCCGGAATGATGGCCAGGGTGAGGGGGAGTTTCAGAATGATGCGCGTGCCGCGTCCGACCTTGGATTCGATATGGACGGTGCCGCCCAGTTTTTCGATGTTGGTGCGCACCACATCCATGCCGACGCCGCGGCCGGAGACATCGGAGACTTTTTTCGCCATGGAGAGGCCGGGCAGGAAGATGAGGTTCAGGGCCTCCTCTTCGCTCATCGCGTCGGCCTGCTCTTCGCTGATCTGGCCTTTTTCGATGGCTTTCATCTTGATTTTGTTGCCATCGATGCCGGCGCCGTCATCGCTCAGGGCGATGTTGACCATGCCATTTTCATGGTAGGCGGCGAGTTCGACCCGTCCGGCTTCAGGTTTGCCGATGGCCATGCGATCGCCGGGTGCCTCGATGGCGTGATCGGCCACGTTGCGGATCATGTGGGTGAGGGGATCGGAGAGGTGTTCGATCACCGACTTGTCGAGGTCGACATCGCCGCCGCGCAGCTCCAGATCGATCTTTTTTTCCAGTTTGCGCGCCAGGTCGCGAATGATGCGCGGAAATTTGTTGAAGACCACACTGACCGGCTGCATGCGGGCCTGCATCACCTTCTCCTGGATGCGGCTGGTGATGGAGTCCAGGTTTTGCACCAGGGGTCCGATGCTGGGGTGTTGGCTGGCGACATCGGTGGCGGCGCGGGTCAACTGGTTGCGGGCCAGAACCAGCTCGCCGGCCATGTTGATCAGTTCGTCGAGCAGGGAGACGCTGACGCGCAGGGTCTCTTCGACGGCGGGAGGGGCGTTGCCTTTGCTGGAGGCAGCCGCCGCTGCGGCTGCCGGAGCGGCGGCACCCTTGCCGACGGCACCCTTGCCATGGCCCTGAAAGCCGACACTGGGTTTGCGCAGGCGTGGCCGTCTGACACCTGAACCCGCATCGTCTGTCACGAGAGGCGCCAGGGCTGTGGAGTCATCCGGTTCGCTGGTCGCGGCGGGGCGGGGCCGTGCCACGGCGACGGCAGCGCTCTCCGGCTGCAATTTCGGGCGTAACGCCGCTGCCAGCCGGGTCAGGGAGTCGGGGATGGGGAGAGGGGCGAAGTTCTCCTTGGGGACTTGCAGCAGGGTCTGCAACAGATCGGTCTCCAGCACGGTGGCCATGAGAACCTCAAGCACCTCATGGACCGTATCGAGACCTGGATCCTTGGTGATGTCCGGGTTGGTGGCCACCACCTGGCCAACCGACTCCATCAGGGCTTTGACCTTGTTGTAGAAGGAGCGTTTCTCATCAGCGTCTTTGGGGAGTTGCACCTTGACCACGAAGAAGAGCTGCCCGTGATGCACGGCATGGGTGACCGCCTCCGGGTAGAGCTCCAGATTGCGCAGATTGACCTTGACCGGAGGGCGGGCCAGGGCTTGCGAGGGTGGTGGTTCCGGTTCCGGGGCCGACTCGGTTGCCTCTTCGGCGACCGGCTCTTCGGTGGCAGGCTCGGGTTCCGCCGCAGGTGCTGCGTCCACCGCTTCCGGGGGCGGCTCCTCGACGGCTGCCGCCTCCGGTTCGACACTCGCTGCCGGTGCTGCCGGTGGGGCTGCCGCCGGTGCGGCACCGCCATCCAGTTCGTTCAGCAGGGCCTGGATATGGGCCACCTGTTCGCTGGCGTCCACGGACTCGCTGCTGCTGACGTCGTTGATCATCGTCTGCAGCTTGTCGAGTCCCGCCAAAAGACTGTCGGTCACCGTCGGCGAAGCGACGTTGGGATCGTCGCGCACCTTGCCAAGCAGGTTCTCCATGGTGTGGCTCAGCTTGGTGATGGCCGTCAGGCCAAAAAACCCCGCCGAGCCCTTGATGGAGTGAACCCCCCGAAACAGGCGGTTGATGATGTCCCGCTCCGTGGCGCTGCCGTTTTCCTCCAGCGTCAGCAGGTCAGGCTCAATGGTCTCAAGGTGTTCGACCGCTTCCTGGACGAACATCCCCAACAGTTCATCATCTTCCTCGGACATGGCCGTTCCGCTTCCAAGCGCAGGGGTTGTTGGGATGCAAACCCGAATCCGTGTGTCGATCAAGCGGCCTGCAAGACCGATACCAGAGAATGGTGCCCACGACACTCCGCATGATCAAGTGGATTGTCATGCAAAACCAGGAAAAAAATATGATGAAATTCTCCCGGCTTTATTGTTATGATCTGTTGCGAAACGGGATGGGGGGTGCGCACAGTGGCCACACCCTGGTGTTCTCCTTGACCTATTTCAATGACTTGCCCCTGTTTCAGGGGTGTGCGTCGGCAGAATTTTATTGGGGGATTCTTTTTTCAGGGTCATGTACCGACCGGAATTGATGTTTTGATTGGGCTGTTCCGTCGCTGTTGGCATCACCTGGTGCTGTGGGTTGGGTGTCGGGCCAACACGGCAGCGCATGCGGACAAGGAGTTCCACACGGGCCGGTGATCTGTCCGGACAGGGTTCGGACGGTTGCCTGAGGGAGGAGAGAGTGATGAAAAAAACGGTGTTGGCGGAAATATTGGACGAGCCGGTCTTCGACAATAACGATACCCACTTGTGGATGGCGGTCATGGATCGGGCCGTGCGCGACCTGGTAGCCCTGGAGCGTTATCGTCAGGATCCGACCGTCATGGAGGACCCTGTTTTCCGCTACGACTATCGCACCTTGAAAAAATGGTTCCACTCCTCGTCCATGGAGCCTGGCTCCTTCAACTGGATCTGCTCCCTGGTCAACATTGATCCGCGTTGGGCCTTGCGGCGTCTGGAAGAGCGCCTCAAGGTGTGTCTGCTGCCCGAATCGGCCAGACGGGCCGCTCAGGCGCGCAACGAGCGGGTGCGGGCCGCCGCCGCTGCACGGGCTGCCTGATCACATGGTTTTGTTTTGTCAATAAACTTGTTTCAAGGCCGGGTCTCCCCGGCCTTTTTTGGCTTGTGGAGTCAATGGATCATGACTGTGGATCGGTTGCGGGCTGCCTGGTCGCGTGGGACTCGTTTCCTTGGGTCTCGCCATGCCATTCTTTGCGGGGCCATGTCCTGGCTTTCGGAGCACAACCTGGTGGCAGCCATTGCCGCTGCCGGTGGATTCGGGGTCATCGCCTCCGGCAACATGTCGCCCGAGGCGTTGCGCGAGGAGATTCGTCTGGTACGCAGTCGTACCAGCCATACTTTCGGGGTCAACCTGATCACCCTCAATCCGCGTCTGGGCGAGCTGGTGGCGGTGGTGGTGGCGGAACAGGTGACCCATTGTGTTTTGGCCGGCGGATTGCCGGACCAGGATACCATGCAGACGCTCAAGGCCGCTGGCATCAAGGTGATTGTCTTCGCTCCGTCGCTGGCCATAGGCAAACGGTTGATTCGCCGGGGTGCCGATGCCCTGATCATCGAGGGCCACGAGGCCGGGGGACATGTAGGTCCGGTGGCCACCGCAGTGTTGGTCCAGGAGATTCTGCCCTTTGTCGATGAGGTGCCGGTGTTCGTCGCCGGTGGCATCGCCGATGGCAGCATGGTCGCCAGCATGGTGGCCATGGGGGCGGCAGGGTGTCAGGTCGGTACCCGGTTTGTCTGCACCAGCGAGTGTATTGCGCATACCAAATTCAAGGATCTTTTCATCCGTGCCCAATCCCGCGATGCCATGGTGACCGTGCAGTTCGATCCGGTGTTGCCGGTGATTCCGGTACGTGCCCTGGTCAACAAGGGGACCGATCTTTTCAATCAAATGCAGCTGCGCCTGATCAACGACGTGAAAGAGGGGCGCAAGGAGCGCAAAGAGGCCCTTCTGGAGCTGGAACATTTTTGGGTGGGTGCCCTGCGGCGGGCGGCCATTGAGGGTGATGTGGAGTTTGGTTCGGTCATGGCCGGACAGAGCGTGGGACTGGTCAAATCCGTTCAGCCCGTGGCCGACGTCATGCGCGACCTGGTCGCCGAGGTGGAAAAGAGGTTGAGTGCTGCCTGAAAACAGATCTCCCCACCCGAAGCCTCGGCACGGATATGGTCGCCATCCTTGATGCGTCCGGCCAGCATCCCTTCCGCCAGGGGATCCTGCACCAGCCTCTGGATGGCCCGTTTCAGGGGACGGGCACCATAGATCGGGTCATAACCCCGCTCGGCGAGCAGGGTGCGGGCGGTGTCGCCCAGTTCCAGGGTGATTTTGTGGGGTTCCAGCAGGGTATGCAGACGCTGCATCTGAATGGTGACGATGGCATCCATCTGCTCTCGCACCAGACGATGAAACATGACGATATCGTCGAGACGATTGAGAAACTCAGGCCGGAAAAAGCCCTGCAATTCGGCCATGATCAGATTGGACATGGTGGCGTGATCGTGGCTGTCGTTCCTCTCCTGGATGAGATGCGACCCCATGTTGGAGGTCATGACGATCAGGGTATGGCGAAAATTGATGGTGCGCCCATGACCGTCCGTCAAACGTCCATCATCGAGAACCTGGAGCAGGACATTGAACACCTCCGGATGGGCCTTCTCGATCTCGTCGAGGAGAACGACGCTGTAGGGGCGTCGCCGCACCGCTTCGGTCAGCTGTCCCCCGTCCTCGAAGCCGACATAGCCCGGCGGCGCTCCGATGAGTCGGGCGACGGTATGGCGCTCCGCATACTCGGACATGTCCAGACGCACCAGGGCCTGTTCGTCGTCGAAGAGAAATTCGGCCAGGGCCTTGGTCAATTCGGTCTTGCCCACCCCGGTGGGGCCGAGAAAAATGAACGATCCCAGCGGGCGATGCGGATCCTGAATGCCGGCCCGCGCCCGGCGCACGGCCCGGGCAATGACCGACAGCGCCTGGGTTTGACCGACGACCCGTTCGGCGAGACGCGCTTCCATGTGCAGCAGTTTGTCCCGCTCTCCTTCCAGAAGACGCGCCACCGGAATGCCGCTCCAGCGCGCCACGATGGCGGCAATGTCATCCTGATCGACCTTTTCGCGCAGCAGACGGTTGTCGCTCTCTTTGGCGGTGGTTTGGGCTGCGGCGAGTTGCCGTTCCAGCTCCGGAATGAGGCCATAACGCAGCTTTCCGGCCTCTTCCAGGAGGTTGCGGCGCACGGCATCGTCGAGTTCCTGACGTTTTTGTTCCAAGGTCTCTTTGAGGGTCTGGATGGTGGTGAGGAGCGCTTTTTCCTGTTGCCACAGGGCGGTGAGGCGGGCGGACTCCTCCTTGAGGTTGCCGAGTTCCTGTTCCAGACTGGCCAGCCGTTCCCGGGCGGCGGGGTCGCTCTCCCGGGTCAGGGCGGTGCGTTCGATCTCCAGCTGTAGAATCTTACGGTCGATCTCATCGATGGCGCGGGGTTTGGAGGTGATCTCCATGCGGATGGTGGCGGCGGCCTCGTCCATCAGGTCGATGGCCTTGTCCGGCAGAAAACGGTCGGCAATATACCGATCCGCCAGGGTGGTCGCCGCGACGATGGCCGCATCCGTGATGCGCACCCCGTGGTGCAGCTCGTATTTCTCCTTGATGCCGCGCAGAATGGAGATGGTATCGGCCACGGTGGGTTCGCCGACCAGGACCGGCTGGAAACGGCGCTCCAGGGCGGCATCTTTTTCGACATGCTGGCGGTATTCGTCCAGGGTGGTGGCGCCGACGCAATGCAGATCACCCCGGGCCAGGGCCGGTTTCAGGAGATTGGAGGCATCCATGGCACCGTCGGTGCGACCGGCGCCCACCAGGGTGTGCATCTCGTCGATGAACAGAATCACCCCGTGGTTGGCATCCTGGACCTCCTTGAGGACCGCTTTCAGGCGCTCCTCGAACTCGCCGCGATATTTGGCGCCGGCGATCAAGGCTCCCATATCCAGGGCCACCAGACGTCTGTTCTTGAGGGACTCCGGTACATCGCCATGCACGATGCGCAGGGCGAGTCCTTCAATGATGGCGGTCTTGCCGACGCCGGGTTCGCCGATCAGCACCGGATTGTTCTTGGTTCGCCGTGACAACACCTGGATGGTGCGGCGAATCTCTTCATCGCGGCCCACCACCGGATCCAATTTATTCTGCCGCGCCAGGGCGGTCAGGTCGCGGGCGTATTTTTCCAGGGCCTGGAAGGTGCCTTCCGGGTCCGGCGAGGTGACCCGTTGCCCGCCGCGTATCCCCTGCAAGGCGGCGAGCAGATGTTTTTCCGTGGCACCGGCCTGGCGGAGTCGTTCGCCGCCGGAACCCTCTTTTTCGCGGGCCATGGCCAGCAGAAAGTGTTCGGTGGAGGTATAGTCATCCTTCAACCGGGTGGCCAACTGTTCGGCATCCACCCACACCGCCTGAAAGCGGCGCGAGGGTATGATGTGATCGGCGCCGGTGCCGGCGACGTGTGGAAAGGTGCGCAGGGTCTGTTCCAGCCCTTCGCTCAGGGTGTCGGCGGCGACGCCAACCTTTTCCAGAATCGACCGGGTCAGGCCATCGCGTTGTGACAGGAAGGCCAGGAGCAGGTGTTCCGGTTCCATGTGTTGGTGGGAGTGGCTTGCGGCCAGGCCGATGGCGTTTTCGATGGCTTCTCTGGATTGGGTGGTCAGGCGGTCCTGGCGCATCTGATGGTCTCCGGAAAAAAGAGAAATGAAACAAGAAAAAGGAAAAAAACGTGTCACCATTCAGCACCCGGCAACGAATCGGGGTCCAGCAACTGTCTTGGATGTCAAGTAGC
>JADGCJ010000135.1 GCA_015229045.1 Magnetococcales bacterium | reverse complement strand
CCCACCAAGGGGGCAGGCGGAGCCTCCCCCTTGGATCCCCCAACCCCTTTTAATAGTAAAAAGACCTTATTGGGGCTTCGCCCCTTTTGATAATAAAAAAACCCTATTGAGGCTTCGTCCCAAACTGAAGTCCTTCTCACTCCGGCTCCACTCCTCGAAAGCGCTCCAGCAACCCCTGCGCCGTGACATCAAGATCACGCACAACCTCGCCGCGCCGCCCCAAAGAAGGCAGTACACGCCCATCGACAGTCACTTGCAACCCACCCGCATTGCCCAACTTGGCGGAATATTGACCACTGCCAGGAATTTCGACACGCTCACCAGGTTTCAAGGTGCGATTGACAATAAACTTGCCATCAGGCCCTTTGATGGAAACCCAGGCCTCATGCAGCGCCACCATCACCACCCGCGATCCCGCCCCGGCATCGCCCGGGGCTGTCGTGCCCGCCGACGCCGAAACTGAAAAATCCGGTTGTCCCGCATTTGGGAAACCGGATGTATTCGCACCAGAAGCCTGGGGCCTGGCCGCGCCAAGCGGCGCACCCTGAACAATTTTTTCCGTCTCCACACGATCCGCCACGGAAGGCCCCCCCCCCTCCACGCCTCGCCCCGATACCTTGCTCAAAGGAGGAAGCCTTTGCACATTCTCGGTGTCATCGACGGGAGAGACACGTCTTGCCTCGGTACCCACACCGCCATCCGGCACGGGCCTTGCGGCAGCCACAGGCTTGATGTCAAGAACAGGCTTGGGAGGCGCAGCGGGCTTGATGTCGACACCGACAGGCCTGCTTTCCAAAGGAGGCTTGGCGGAAACAACGGGCTTGCTATCAAACATCGGCTTGGCATCGGACACGGGCCGGGTATCAAGGGCCACCTTGACATCGGGGGCTGGTTTGGCGACGGCGACAGGCTTGGTATCCGGAACAGGTCTGACCTCTGTGACAGGTTTGGCGTCAAGGGGCGGTTTGGCGACAGCGACAGATTTGGTTTCGGGAACGGGCTTCACCTCCGCAACAGGTTTGGCGTCGGGAGTCGGCTTTCCATCCAGAAGAGGTTTGGCGGCCACAACAGGCTTGGTTTCACCCACGTCGACCCCGGAGCGTCTGGCAGATACCAACGGGTTTGGTGCGGGCGGCATGCCGTTGCCGACACGAGGAGTACCAGGCTTGCCGACAGGGGGTGCCAAACCGGCTGTCGCGGCCGGTACACCATCAGCCTTGGCGCGCAGCCCCCCGGGAGGCGTGACGCGCCGGCCTGGCGTTTCGTCTTCTTCCTGTTCGCCGGGTTCGCTCTCATCCTCTTCGCCGCCACCCTGAACATCGGTGGATGCCTCATCGACAAAAGGCGACGAGGAGGGCGCTGCTGCGCGATCACCGGCCTCGGTGTCGGTTTCGTTATCGGCTTCAAGACCTTCGCTTTCATCGGCTGCGCTGTCGTCCGACAACTGGCCATGATGGGCACGCGCCATGCTTGACTTGCTCCCGCCGCCCAGATGACCCAACGAGGGTAGTTGGAAACCCAGATTGGCCTGTGAATACCAGACAATGAGGGCCACCAGCCCAATCAAACCCAAAATGATCAACCACATGGTGGGCCGACTGCGCGATGTCGTCGGCGGTGGCGGAAAAAACTGCATGGCCAGGAAACCATCCACCTGGTGCCACTGTTCGACGAACCTGTCGACAGTCTCTTTTTCGGAGACGTTCAAAAATTTGACATAGAGGCGCAGAAAGCCGATCACAAAGGCCGGCCCGGGCAACGACCCTATCTCGCCAGCCTCGATGGCTTGCAGGTGGACCACCCGGATGCGCGTCTGTCGCGAAGCCTCGTCGAGGGAGACCCCTTTGGCTTCCCGGGTTTGGCGCAAGAGCAGACCAATCTGTTGGGCGATGTTGAGGCTGCCGTCAGCACCGACTGGCGTGGCGGCAAGATCGGCGTCATCGCGAGGGGGGTCACCCTCTGCGCCTGATGTTGCTGCCGGTTTGCCTGCCGATTTTCTGGTTCCCTTGATCATGAAGCCCTCATCCATTCGTTCACGTCACCTGGAAACCGTTGGTTATGGGATAACGGCGATCCTTGCCAAAAGCCCGCCGGGTGATGCGTACCCCCGGACAGGCCTGACGACGCTTGTATTCGTTGCGATCGACCATGCGAATCACCCGCCTGGCCGTCTCTTCGTCCACCCCTTGCGCCACGATATCCTTCAGGCCAGCGTCTTGCTCGACATACATATGCAAGATGCGATCCAATAGTGGATAGGGTGGCAAGGAATCGGTATCTTTTTGGTTATGTTTCAATTCAGCTGTGGGTGCCTTTTCCAGGACGCGCTGTGGGATGGGGGGGAGTTTTCCGGCTTCGCATGCCCACTGATTGCGCGCCTCGGCCAGGCGATAAACGGTTGTCTTCAGAACATCTTTCAGGACGGAGAAACCACCGGCCATGTCGCCGTAGAGGGTGGCGTAGCCGACGCTCACTTCACTTTTGTTGCCGGTGGTGACCAGGAGGCTGCCTTTTTTGTTCGAGATGGCCATGAGCAGCGTGGCACGGATACGGGGTTGCAGATTCTCTTCGGCGATTCCTTCCGGCAGGCCGGCGAACTCCTTGGCCAGGGCCTGGCGAAACCCTTGGAACATGCCGTCGATGGCAATATTGCCAAGACGTATGCCCAGACGCCTGGCTCCTTCGGCGGCATCTTCCAGGCTGTCGTTGGAGGTGAAGGGGGAAGGCATCATGATCGCCTCGACGTGCTCCGGGCCGAGGGCGTCAGCACAGATGACGGCGGTCAGGGCCGAGTCTATCCCGCCAGAGAGACCGAGAACCACCCCTTTGAAGCCATTCTTGTTGACGTAGTCGGCGAGGCCCAGAGTGAGGGCCTGGTAGATTTCCCGTTCCGAGCCCGGGAGGATGTCATCCTGCAGTGGTTCACCGTGCAGCGCAAAGGTCACCTCTTTCCCGTTGTCGGTGCCGACGCGCACCAGACGGACATCTTCCTGGAAGAGCGGTGATTGTACGACAACCTCTCCTCGTTGATTCATGGCGAAGGAGCCGCCATCGAAGAGCAGTTCATCCTGCCCGCCCACCTGGTTGACGTAGATGACGGGGAGGTTGGTTTCATGGACACGTTGGGCGACAATTTCCTGGCGTTCCAGGCGTTTGCCGACGTGGTAGGGGGAGGCATTGAGGTTGATGACCCAGTGGGCGCCGGCATTGGCGAGGGCGGTCATGGGGCCGGTGGCATGCCAGATATCCTCGCAGATGGTGATGCCCAGGAGGGTATTGCGCCAGGGAAAGACACGGACCTCCTCGCCGGGTTGGAAGTAGCGCCACTCGTCGAACACGCCGTAGTTGGGGAGGCACCATTTGCCGACGAAGCCGACTTCGTGGCCTGCTTCGACGAGGATACCGGCGTTGAAAAGCCCTGTTGGTCCGCGACGCACACCACCATAGATGGCCGCGATGCCAATATGTCCGAGTCCCTGTTTCAGGGCAGCCTCGGCAGCGTCCAGGCGCTCGAGGAAGGCTGGTTTGTGCAGCAGATCTTCGGGGGGGTAGCCTGCCAGGACCAGTTCGGGCAGGGTGATCAGGTCGGCACCCATGACTTTGGCCTGGTGCGCCACGCGCAGGAGGGTCTCCAGGTTGGTTTCCAGGTTGCCGACGTGGGGGTTGATTTGGGCCATGGCCAGGAGTGTTTCCATTTGTTCTGCCCCTATCGAAGCTTTGCCTTGACAACCTCAACGACATCATCCCGGGAGACGCTGTTTTGTTCTCCTGTGTCCATCGTTTTCACAACCACCCGTCGCTGATTCACCTCATCCGTACCCAGGATCAGGGTCAACAAAGCCCCGGAGCGTCCGGCGCGCTTCATTTCGCTCTTCATCGATCCCCCTTCCTGACTCGTCTCGACGCTGCAACCGGCTGCCCGCAGCCGTTCTGCCAGACACAACCCTTCGCGCAGCACCTCCCCGGTACCGACGATCACCAAAAACACCTCAGGCGGCACCATTTGTCCAGCCTCTCCTCCCAGGAGGGCCACCAATCGTTCGACACCCATGGCAAAACCAATCGCCGGCGTGGCTTTTCCCCCCATGGTCGCCACCAGACCGTCATAACGACCCCCGGCGGCCACGGCATTCTGGGCACCCAGCTCCTGCGTCGTCACCTCGAAGACTGTGCGCGAATAGTAGTCCAGGCCACGCACCATCAAAGGGTTGTGTCGCCAGGTTGCTCCCAGGGCGTCCAGATGCGTTGTCAATCCGGTAAAGTGGTCCGCACATGGCATACACAAATGGCCACTCAAACGCGGAGCCTGTGTGGCGATGTCCCGACAGGCGGGCACTTTGCAGTCGAGGACGCGCAGGGGATTGCGTGTCAGACGTTGCTGGCAGTTGTCGCACAAGGAGTCGGTTCTGGTGTGCAGAAAATTTTCCAGCTGTGTGCGATAGGGTATGCGGCATGAGGGGCAGCCGAGGGAGTTGATTTCCAGTGCGAGGCGTTTTCCCAGACCGATGACATCGAGAAACCGCAGCACCATGGCGATCATCTGGGCATCGGCGAGGGGGCCGCTGGAGCCGAACTCTTCGCAGCCAATCTGGTGGAATTGCCGGGAGCGGCCCTCCTGGGGGCGTTCGTAACGAAACATGGGACCGCGATACCATACCCGCCATGGCAGCCGCTCATTTTGTGCATGGTTGATGAATGCGCGCACCACCGACGCCGTTCCTTCCGGGCGCAGGGAGAGCGATTTTCCTTTGCGATCAGGGAAGGAGTACATCTCTTTTTCAACGATGTCGGTGGTTTCGCCCACGGCGCGGGTAAAGAGTTCGCTCCACTCCATGAGGGGGGTGCGAATTTCCTGGAAACCGTAGCGGGTGAACACCTCCTGGGCGTTTTTTTCCAGGTGGTGCATGATCCGGGTATCTTCCGGCAGGAAGTCTCGGGTGCCGCGAACTGCCGTGAGCATGGTGGTTTGGCCTCTGGTGTTGTGGTTCAAGAGACTGGGACAGCCCGTTTTTTTTCTTAAGCTTTTTTTATCTCCAACCCGCATTTATTTTCATATTGCTCCACACCTCTGTCGCCGATCAACATACCAAGAGATTGTTTTCTTCTGTCCGAGTCGAGAGGTGGGTTATGAACACGCAACAAGCTGATCTGGTAAGTTCTTCTGCGCAGGCATGGAATACCGCCGATCGGATGCCACCCCCGCCCGTGAGCAAGACCGCAGCTCAGGTCATCAAACAGGCTTTCTCTGCGGGAGACATGGTGACTTTGAGTGTACCGGACGCGGTCAAGGGGGCCATTCGATTCATGGCCAACAAGACTCTGCGCGAACTTCCACCCAATTCTGTGCCGTCGGCGCTGGATTGTTACGCATAAAGCGGTCGACTGGCACTGGCACCGGGTGCCCAAAAAAGAGAGTTGAATATCCGGAAAAAAACAAGGCCCCCGACTCGCGAGGGCCTTGTTCTTTTTCGGTCGGTGCCGAACGGTTCACTCCAGGGTCAGCGGGCGGAGCGGCTGACCTTTTCCCGAAGGATCTGGCTGGGTTTGAAGGTTACGACGGTGCGCGCCGTGATTTCCACTTCCTGGCCGGTTTTGGGGTTGCGACCCTGGCGAGTCCGTTTTTTTCGCGTGGTGAAGTTTCCGAAACCGGAAATTTTGACAGGATCACCCTGCTCCAGCTGCTTGCGAATGATTTCAAACACCGATTCCACGATGTTGGCCGACTCCTTCTTCGACAGGCCGATCTTTTGATAGACGGTTTCCACGATATCAGCTTTGGTCATCTGGTCTCTCCAAGTTGGTCGAAAAACCCTATGAGGCGCATTCGCAAAGCCGCAGACCGTTTCCCGGGTGGGGGGACGTCGTCTATGATGGTGTACCGAATGGGCCCTGGTTTTTGACGGATCCTGCCCCTGCAAGGACGCGGCATTCACCAGAAGTTTCATTCTAGCGTGATTCGTCGCTCTGAGGAAAGCATCTATCCTTGTAATTGTGAATCTTTTTTTTCCTTGTGCAAGGGCCTGGAGTTGGGATGTCCGGGAAAAATGAGGTACCGGGGCGGGTTCCCGGCGGGGTTTGGAGTGAAGCCGGAAAATGTTTTTGTTGTCACGGAGTGATGGGGGATTCAGGGGGGAGGGTTTCTTCCTGTCTCCGTGGCGGGGTTTGAGGTGGTCGCCGATGGAATTTTTTGCAGTCGACGAAGCGGATGTTTGATCCGGAATTGGAATCATGCTCTTTGTACCGCAGAGATGGGAGCATGGTGTGGCTTCTCTTTTCAATCCTGTTTGCGGAACATGCCCAGGCTTTCCTTGCGGAATCTTCTATGAATTTTATATTACAAAACAATATTTTGTATTCATGCCCTGCATCCAGACAGCTCTTCTTTCCCGTGTCGCCACAAAAAAAAGTGACAACCCCAATTGACAGCGACCCCCCTTTTTTCTAGCATGCCAGGGGTGTTCGGTGACTACAGCTTTGGTCGGGCAGGTGCCGTGGAGGAAAAACCCAAACCAGACCCATCCGGGCTGTCGCTGGCCATGCGCCTGAGTACGGAAATGGTCGTCGCCACCCTGATCGGGGCTGGCATCGGCTACAGCATCGACAAGTGGCTGAGCTCAGGTCCATGGGCTACCCTGGTGTTTTTTTTCTTTGGAGTCGCCGCCGGGTTTCTCAACCTTTATCGTGCCGCAAACCCAAAAACGGGGTAAACGTGTCCGCACCAGCTACCGGAATGCCGTCATGACCATGCTGATCGCCAACGCTTTGGCGTCCGAAGTTGCCCATGCCGCCGAAGCCGCACCCAAAATGGATCCCCTGCACCACTTCCAGGTGGTCAAGGTCATCCCCATCTCCCTTTTCGGCATCGATCTGTCGATCTCCAACTCGGTCATCTGGACCTGGATCGCTTTGGGCATCGCCTACGGCATCTTCCGCTATGGTCTGCGCGCACCCACCCTTGTGCCGGGTCGCATGCAGAGCGTCGCCGAAGCCGGGTTGCTCTTCGTGCGCAGCATCATCAACGATACCATCGGCAAAGAGGGGCAGAAATTTTTCCCGCTCATCTTCACGATGTTTCTCTTCGTCCTCTTCTGCAATGTCACCGGGTTGATTCCGGGGTCGTTCACCCCGACTTCCCAGCTCGTCGTGACAGGAACCTTCGCCGTCGGAGTCTTCATCTTCTCCACCGGGCTTGGGTTCTACAAGCACGGTACCCATTATTTCAAGTTCTTCGTTCCTGGCGGTTTGCCTGTCCTGCTGCTGCCTCTGATGGTTCCCATCGAAATCATCTCCTACCTGGCACGGCCGGTTTCGCTGTCGGTGCGTCTCTTCGCCAACATGACCGCCGGACACACTGTCCTGGGAGTCCTCTTTTTCTTCACGGCCACGCTGCCCTGGTTCGGGGCTTGGCTGCCTTTTGGCTTCTCGGTGGTCTTCACGGCCGTCGAAATCTTTATCGGTTTCATCCAGGCTTATATTTTCACGATTCTGACGTGTGTCTACATCAACGACGCACTCCACATGCATTGAACCCGGTGCCGATTGCGGGCCGGGTCACTCAACCACGGAGCCTTCGGGATCCTGTCAGGAGGGTTTGAACCAATGGAAAGTCTTGCCGCCTCTTTCGTCGGTATGGGATTGGCCGCCGCCGGGCTTGCCGGCTCTGGCATTGGTCTGGGCTTCATGTTCGGCAAGACCATCGAGGCCTTTGCCCGCCAGCCGGGTGCCGAGTCGCAGTTGTCCAAGTATGTCTGGATCGGGGCAGCCTTCGTCGAAGCCATCGCTCTCTACGGTCTGGTCATCGCCTTTATCATCATGGGCAAGGGTTGATCCACGCGGAGGCCTGACATGATCTCGATTGCCCACGCCGCCGAAGAGGCCGCCCAACATGCACAGGCCTCTGGTCTTCCGCAGTTCGACGTCGTCAATTTCAGTTCCCAGATTTTTTGGACTGTCGTTTCGTTCGTTGTCCTGCTCTATCTCCTCAACCGTTTTGTCATCCCGGCCATCAACGCCATTCTGGATGCGCGCGGCAAAACCATCGAGGATGATCTGAACCAGGCGAAAAGCTCACGCGAAGAGGCCGAAAAGATTCTGGCCGGTTATCGCAAAGAGTTGAGCGCCGCGCGTCAGGAGGCCGCCAAAATCCTTGAGCAAGCCCGCCAGGAGGCTGCTCGGCAACGCGAGCAGACCAAGTCAGAACTTGATGCGGAGTTGACCAAGAAAAAGGCCGCCGCCGCCAGTGAGATTGAACTGGCCAAAAAACGTGCCATGGAAGAGATCAGGGAACTTGTCGTTGATTTGACTGTGGATGCTACACAGAAACTCGTAGGCAAGGCTGTGACCAAGACCGATGCCAACAAGATGGTCGAGCAGGTTCTTTCCCAGATAAAGGACGATAATCAAAAGCCCATGCACTGATCTCCCTTCTTCAAGTGCAATTGGCAGAGTCGACTACTCGTTTTGGGTCGGCTCTTTTTTTTTGCGGTGCTGCCCGGCGTCAAGCTGATGTGCCGTTCATCCCGGTCTTTCAAATATTAAAAAATCGGTAACTATTCAGCACCCCAGTCAGGAAATAAAAAAAATTGGACAGAAAGACTCTATTGGGGCTCCGCCCCAAACCCCACCAAGGGGAAGGGCACAGCCCTTCCCCTTGGATCCCCATCCCAGTCTTTCGATAGTTTTTTGAAATGGGATGCTGAATAGTTACAAAATTGGTAACTACTCAGCACCCGGCAACGAATCGGGGTCCAGGGGGCTGGCTCCCTGGCAGGTCCAGG
>JADGCJ010000134.1 GCA_015229045.1 Magnetococcales bacterium | reverse complement strand
CGGTTCGCCAGAGAAGCAATTTGCAAAGCTCCCAGGGTTTCCGTGACCCTCTGGCGTGTTTCAGCTTCCGACAAACCAAGATTGAGGGGGCCAAAGGAGACATCTTCGGCCACCGTGGCCGCAAACAATTGATCATCCGATTCCTGAAGGACCACGCCGACCTGGCGACGCCATTGGGCAAGAGAATTGCGATCATGGCCAACAGGTTGACCATCCAGCAGCACACTTCCTGTCTGGGGGCGCAAGGTGCCATTCAGGTGCAAAAGGAGAGTTGTCTTGCCGGCACCATTGGCCCCCAGCAGGGCGAGGCGTTCGCCGGCGGCAATTTTCAGGTTGAGGCCGCGCAGCGTCGCGTCGGTGTTGCCCGGAAAGCGATAAACCAGATTGCGGGCTTCCAGAATGACCTCAGCCATAACGCGCCAATTCCCGACTCACCAGCAGGATTCCTCCCGGCAGGGCCACGGCCCACAACCACTCTCCAGGCAAGGTTTGCGGAGCGGAGGAGAGTACGGGGAGGTTTCCCGCATAGCCGCGGGCCGCCAAGCCGGTTTCCATGCGGCGTGCCTGGTGCAGGGTGCGGCCCAGCAGACCGGCCACAAGCAGGGCCAGGGAGCGCAGGGAACGTCGCCATCCCTGATAACCGAGGCGAAAAGATTGGGATTGGAAGCCGGTGGCAGCCATCTCTCCCAGCACGAAGAGCAGGCGGTAGGTGAGCATGGCAAGATCGATAAACACCGACGACACCCCCAGTTTTTTACCGAGGGTGAGCAGGCGCATGGGGGGAGTGGTCAAGGCGAGCAGGAGCATGGCCGCCAGAGTGGCCAGGGAACGCAACCCAAGCAGCACGGCATTCCGTGCCCCGGTGGCTGACCAGGTCAGGAGAAGACCTTCCTGCCAGGATACGGAAATGGCCAACATGGGGAGAGTGGTCACGAGAAAGCTGGCCGGGATCAAAAGCATGCCCAAAAATACGGCAGCAGGAACGCGGGCCGACATGCGGGCCAGAATCGCCGTGGTCAGCAAAACGAGCAGGGCGGCAAAGGGGGGGGATCCAAGCAGGGCCGTGGCCATCAAGCCAAGACAGAGAGCGGCTTTGCCTCCCGTACCGCGTGACGACCAGGCATTGTTGTGGGCAATCCGGTCAAGAACGCGCATGATCCTGATTGGTTTGGGACTCTTTCGCCTGGCGACGACCGCGCCGCAGGCCTGCATAATAACCGATGAGGCCACTGCCCAGGGCGGCTTGCAGGGCAAAGAACAGGCTGGCAATTTCGTTGCTGGGCGGGGTCCAGAACGCTGTCATCCAGGGGTGGTATCCTGGCTGCAACTGGGCAACAATTTTTCCAGCCTGATCGTCGGCACCTGTAAAATTGCCATTTTTGGATCCTGGCAGCACAAAGGGAAGCAGCACGATCAACAGGGCCAGGGTCAGAACAAACCGATTGTTACGCAACATGGCAGGAGTTCTCCAAACCGGCATGGCCGCGCAGATTGGCCAATTGGCGCAATTCATCGGCACTGTTGCGCAGCAGCCAGTTGCCGACGGCCACCGTCAACAACCCTTCAACAATGGCCAATGGAATCTGGGTCACGGCAAACACGGCGAGAAACTTGCCGGCAGAGCCGACCACGCCCGATACCGGATCGGGAAAGGCGATGGCGAGTTGCAGGGCGGTGGTGACATAGGTGGCGAGGTTACCGAGCGTGGCGGAAATAAACAGGGTGGTGGGCAGGGTGAGTCCGGCGGCCTTGCCGGCGCGGTAGGCGGCCCAGGCCACCCAGGGGCCGATGATTCCCATGGCAAAAAGGTTGGCTCCCAGGGTGGTCAATCCCCCGTGGGCCAGGAGCAGGGCCTGGAACAGCAGCACAATGGCCGCAATCAATGTCATGATGGGGGGACCGAACAGGACGGCTCCCAGACCTGTTCCGGTGGGATGGGAACAGCTTCCGGTCACGCTCGGCAGTTTGAGGGCGGAAAGGACAAAGGCAAAAGCCCCACAGGCACCCAGCAACAGGCGTGTTTCCGGTTTTTCCCGCAGGGTACGGCCAGCCTTGCGCACCCCGGCTATCACAAAGGGAAGGGCAGCCACACTCCAGGCCGCAGCGTGCAGCGGGGGCAAAAAACCTTCCATGATGTGCATACGGCAACACTCCCCATAAAATCCAGAGGAGGTCGTGCAGCGATGGTCCGGGGAGAGGAGTCGGTCGCTGGAGCGACCGGTTTTTTTCAAGATCAATCCACCCCGCGCCACCGGGGCACCCCGCCCGGATGGAAAAGAAGCAACAGCGCGCTTGCAACAGGGTACTGGCAGGTCTCCTGGCTTGCGGGTCTTTGCCTGGGTCCAGCCTTCCCGGTTTCCCAGTGGCCTTGTTGGATCAGGCTCGCCGCTCACAGTTGCGGGGGCAGCCACGGCATGGTACCTCGCCAAGCAAAGGCCACGACCGTGTTCCCATTTCATCCCCCGCAATTCGGCAATCGCGGAGGAATCCAGTACACCCCGAGGATTTTCAGGAGAATCGGGTGTGAAAGTCAAGGGGTTATTTCAGGTTGCTCTTGAACCGAAAACCTCCTCAATCGACCGGGCATCCAGAATGTTTTCGCTCCAGGCTTCGATGGATTCCTGGCTTGCGGCGTTGATCCTGGCAATCACCTGGTCAGGGAGTTCACCAAAGCGGCGGCGTAGCAGACGGAGCAGAATGGCAGCCTCGCCTTTTTGGGTGCCTTGCTCGATGCCTTGCTCGATGCCTTGTTCGATGCCTTGTTCGATGCCTTTCTGGATGCCTTTTTGCATGCCTTTCCGGGTGCCTTTCCGGATGCCTTTCCGGATGCCTTTCCGGGCACCTTTTTGTTCGCTTTCTTCCAGTGCCTTCAAAAATAAGGGGCGCAGGACTTCGTTGTCCATGATGTTGATTGTCATGGCCATCTCTTCAGCCTCCGTTTTGACGACAGAAACATCAGCCAATCACCTTCAACTCCACCCCTTCGCGTTGCTGGAGCATCATTCATCCCTCTCTCCGAAAGGATTCATCCTGCCGTATCCGATTGATGACGATTTCACGAAAATTCTTGGAAAGCGGACACATCCTCACGGCATCATCGGTCAAAAAAACCGAAAATGAGTTCTGTGCGACCCTTGACATGCTCAATTGGTCATTTCGCCATGGAAGAGATCCTGCAACGAACCCGCATCAATGGCCCGATCTATCCATGAATCCAAAACATCCGGATCGGCAGCACGAACCTTCTGTTCGACCCAGGCAGGCAGTTCGGGAAAATGACGCTGGAGAATGCGAAGCAGGAGATGAATTCTCTCTTCCTGGCGGCCTTCCTGGCGGCCTTTTTCGAGTCCTTTTTGCTCCCAATCTCTGGTCCATTCATCCACGGTTTCTGCGAGCATGGTATGTAACTCCTGCAAGTCGTTAATTTCTGGTAGGGAATGCGGGATAATCATTCTGTGTTTTGCCAATCTGGGCAACAAGATCTGTCCCAACCAATGGGCAAACGTCCGCCGCAATTCCTTCAGCTGCGGACCTTTCATCCATGAGTCCAATTCATGAACGACCTGTCGAACATCTTCCAAGGTGCGGCTTTTTTCCAGTCTGAACAGGGCCGCAACCACATTTTGCATTGTTTTCAGATCGCCTTCCAGGTAACGATGCTCGTCGATCAACAGGTAGCGCATGTGTGGACGGTAGATTTCCAGACCGGGCGGATAGAGACCGACCAGGTCGGCCATATCCAGGGGAGCCGTCCAACGATTTTTGCCATTGTACAACACGATCGGAACCACCGGGGGAAATTTTTGTCCGACCGCAATCTGTCTGGATTGCCATAAATCCTGATAGAGCAATTTCGTGTACAGGTCGGTGCGCAGGGCCATGATCGCATCCACTGTGGATTGTGGCTCCAGGATCAAATAGATGTAGAGCCACTGGTCCAGACCCTGCCATTTGACTTTCCACACCAGATCGCTGATCCGTTTGCGAAAATCGTCGCTTATGTAGACCGGATTGACTTTTTCAAGGGTCGAAAAATCAAGTTCCGTGACCCAGGTTTCCTGGATGAAGCCATCCAGGAGATCCTGGACCATGCGGGAATGCGAAAAAAATCTGGTATAGCCAAGATCATGGGTATTCATGACGGGTCAATGTCCCATCCAGCGATTACAAGCCAAGTTCACAGTGCGATCCAAGCCGTACCAGTTGCAATACCGATTCATCCGGCTTCCGATAAATCAATACCAAATCAGGTTTTATGTGACAATCACGGCAATCCTGCCATTCACCACTCAAGGGATGGTCACGATATTTTTCATCCAAAGGTTGATCGGTTGCCAGCGCCATCAAAACTCCGATAAAATCACTTTCCAGAACCCTTTGATATTGGCCTTTGCTCTCGCGTTTGTAGTCGCGCTTGAATTTTCCCGTGCGTTCAATCGTCCGCATGCAAATCCGCCAGCAACCCTTCTACAGTGGTAAACGCAGGCAAGCCACCCCGACGAGCTTCCTGCATGGCCTCAATGGTTTCCTCATTGGGAACCATGGGTGCAAAAGGCAACGACTTCTCGTGCGCGATGCGCGTCAGCAGCATGCGAAAGGCATCCGACACGGTAAGTCCCATGGTCGCCAAAACGACAGTCGCCTCTTTCTTGATGTGTTCGTCAATCCGGGTACGCACCACAACATTTGCAGACATGATTTGATCCTCCCTTCATGACCACCATCAACCCACTAAAACAGTGGTCAATAACAACAGAACATCAGCCAATTACCTTCAACTCCACCCCTTCGCGTTGCTGGAGCATCTGGAGGAGCAAGAGCAGGTTTTCCAGCCTTGGATTGCTTTGGGCGCTCAACATCCGCTGAATGCTTTTGGTACTTTTACCCAGGGCACCTGCCACATGATTAAAACCCATGGTTGCCTCGATGTAGTCGCGCAAGGATGCTTTTCCCGTCTCGATATCTCCGGCCAAAAGCAGGTTCACAGCGCCAATGAATACCTCTCTCCGAAAGGATTCATCCTGCCGTATCCGATTGATGACGGTTTCATGAAAATTTCTAGTCAGCATCGTGGTCACAGCTTTTTCCTTCTCTTGTATTTCACCCAGAGGGATTTTGCCTGCCTGATATCCGTTGATTGAGTCTTTTTTGTGCCACCACCCAGAAGGATCACCAGGTTTTGACCATCCCATCCATAGTAGACTCGCAGGCCAGGTCCATAATGGATACGAAGCTCATGGACACCATCCCCAATACTTTTGGAAATAGAATTATTTCCTTGTCCCAATCGATAGATGGCAATCGTCACATGGTTGGCCGCCTTGCCATCCAGTCTGGTGAACCATTTTTCAAATGGAGAGCGTCCGGCATCATCAAGATATTCCTGAATCTGGGCAGTCATGTGATTATGGTATATTCTTTCATTTCAATTCCACATCAAACAAAAAAAGGAGGGCATTTCTGCCCCCCTTTTTCTCAACTTTCAAACTTCTTGGCTTGCAGCGTGATCAGAAGGCCATTTTGACAGCCGCCTGCACGGTATGCATTGTATCGGCTGCGCTGGCGGCGGTTTTCCCGGGGCCATCGCCGGTTTTGACAGCGGTGCCGCCCAGGAGCAGGGTGGTACCTTTGTCGATTTCGGTGCTGAGCATCAGGCTGCCACCCCAGGCATCATCATAGACAGCCTGAGCGCCACCCGCCATGGGCTGATCTTTGACGACGGCGGCATAGTCAAGCATGGGGTTGATTTTCCAGCCTTGGGCATTCAGGATCAGGCCGGCACCGACGCCCCACATGTTTTGGCTCACGTTGGAGACACCCGTTGATGTCGCGAAGGTCCGCATCAACTTCACGCCACCGGGTCCACCTTGATCCCACGTTGCGGACCAGACTTGGTTTCTCGGGGTGATGTTGGTGAAATTCTTGCTGGAATAGAAGCCGTAGCCTTCCCAGCCACCGAAGCCGGTTTTGCCATCCAACCGCACGGCACCCAGACCACCGCCACCCTTCAACTGGCTGACTTGGGTCGCATTGCCGAGCAGCGGGCTGCCATCATCCAGACCTGCTTCCCAGATCAAGGTACCGGTTGCATTCACACCGGCGAAGTCGCCACCGGCTGTTGCGGCCAGCCAGAAATCTTCGGCTCTGTTGATATTGTTGGAGATGAAGCCACCTTTGCCGCCATTGAAGTAGGCACCGGTCACTTGATAGTTGATGTTGCTGGCTTTGCCGAGCAGAGACAGAACATACAGGTCTTCATCGTCTTCATCGGAGCCTACGGCGGTATTGTAGGAGGAGACACCCGGATTCAGGGTACCATTGAGGGCCGGGTTGCCACCGACACCCAGGTTACCTTCACGCACCCGCACATCGGCACCCACCACAGTGATATCGCCGAAGGACTTGGAGAGCATCACGGTTGCGAAGCCGGTGGTGTCATCGTTGACCAGGATGCGGTCGTTCAGGGAGATGGGCATGAAGCCGACTTTCAGGCCGACGGTCCAGGCTTCGGTTTCCAACCAGCCTTGCCGGATATCCCACAATCTTTCTGTCGTGCCGAACCGGGAGCGTTCGATACCACTGATCGTGGATCCTGCGGACCCGGCAGCGGGCATACCGGTTGTGTCTGGATCTGGAGCGGGGACAAAGCCGGAGTCGGCACCTTCCAGGGAATTATCAAAAGCCCGGAAGACCATGTGGGCATGGGTCTTGGGGCTGGCGATCATGTCGAACTTCATTTGCAGGCGATGTTGCCAATATTGCTGGTCATCGGTATTGGCGGCATCTTTGGTGACGGTTTTGTCCGTATTTTGCGCACGGAACATGTAGTACCCGCCCATTTTCACTTCGCCGGCGCTGGCGGGGTTTGGTGCGATAGCCAGGGCGGCCATGGCGGCGGCACCCAGTACAAGAGCCTTTTTCATGAAATCTCCCTCCTTACAGAAAAGTGATCCACCTATTGTGGTCTATATCTTTTCAGCGCGACCTGATCCTGTTTGTTTGTCTTTCCCTTCCCAGGGCCATCCAGGTCTTGCTGTTTTGCCACACCCGTGTTGCAGTTCAGCAACAGTGTGGGTACCCTTCTACACCAACTCCAAAAAGCCGTCAAGAAAAAAATCACACAATTTTCATCCCGGACTGTTTTTCTCTTCCCCGGGCACATCAGACTGCACCAGACGGTGAACCAAATCCTTGAGATCCTGGAGTGACGCAAATTCCAGGATAATCTTGCCTCGCCCACGGAGTTGGGTAATGGTGACCTTGGTACGCAACTCCGATGCCAATTTCTTTTCCAGGGAGGCGATTGCGGGATCGCGCCGTTTGCTGTTGTTTTTTTTCTTTTCTTCGACAATGGGTTGCGTTGGTTCTGACTCTTCCGGCAGTGTGGATTCGGGGATGAAATCCCGCACCCGTCGCTCGGTTTCCCGCACACTCAAGCCGGCCTCGGCCACGGCAGACGCCACGGATGTGACGGCGGCGGCGTCCTCCAGGCCAAGCAGGGCGCGGGCATGTCCCTCGCTGAGTTTGCCGGTGGCCACCATGTCCAGAATTTCTTCCGGAAGTTTCAGCAAGCGCAACGTGTTGCTGACTCCCATGCGACTGCGCCCCACCCGTTCGGCAATCCGGGCATGGCTGTAGCCGAACTCATCCACCAGGCGCTGGTAACCCCGTGCCGTATCAATCGGATTCAAATCCTCGCGTTGCACATTTTCCAGGATGGCCACCTCCAGGGAGCGTCCATCATCCAGGTCATGGACCAGGACCGGTACCCGCTCCAGACCAGCCAGCCGGGATGCCCGCAGGCGGCGTTCCCCGGCCACGAGTTCGAAGCGTTCCTCGGCGGGGTTGGTGCCGGGTTTGACCCGTACCAGCAGGGGTTGCAGCACGCCATTGGCCCGGATCGATTCGGCCAGATCTTCCAGGGCACCGGCATCCATCTGCCGGCGCGGCTGGCGGGGATTGGGTTCAATCCGATCCGGAGGCACCTCGCGCACCCGTCGCCGGCCCACCTCCGCCACCGATTCCCCTCCCAGCAACGCCCCCAGACCCCGTCCCAAACCCATCCCTTCCGCCATGCTTTTCGCGCCTCCCAACCGCCACCTGCCAGGATTATCCAGGCCAATCCCAGGCAGGCCCGGGTACCCGGCATTTGTCCATCACACCTGCAAATCGCCACTTTCCAGAGTTTCCCGGGCCAATCCCAGGCAGGCCCGGGCACCCGGCGTTCGTCCATCACACCCGCAAACCACCACTTTCCAGAATTTCCCAGGCCAATCCCAGGTAGGCCCGGGCACCCGGCGTCCGCACATCGTACCAGATTGCCGGCTTGCCGAATCCAGGTGCCTCCGCCAGCCGCCGATCCCGGGGAATCAGCGTCCCAAAAACCCGTTCGCCAAAGTGTTGCCGCACCTCCGCCGCCACCTGCCGACTCAAACCCAGCTCCGGATCGTACATGGTCAAAACAATCCCGGCCAGCACCAGATCCGGATTCAGGCGTTCCCGGACAATTTCCAGGGTCCGCATGAGCTGCGCCAACCCTTCCAGGGCATGGTATTCGCACTGCAACGGGACCAGCACCGCATCCGCCGCCACCAGGGCATTCAACGTCAACAAACCCAGGGATGGCGGGCAATCCAGCAGGATGCAATCATATTCCGCATGGATCTCCCGCAAGGCCTGCCGCAACCGGAACTCCCGGTGCGGTTCATTGACCAGTTCCACTTCGGCACCGCTCAAATCCGGGGTGGAAACCACCAGATCCAGATAAGGCGGGGCCACGCGCCGCACCACATCCTGCACCCTCCCCTGCCCGCTCAGCAAGGCGTAGGTCG
>JADGCJ010000133.1 GCA_015229045.1 Magnetococcales bacterium | reverse complement strand
TTGAGACACAGCAAGTTTTTGGGAGTGGTACGGACGTGGCATATAGGCCTGAAGTCATCGCCCCGCTCGATAGGGGATTGAAACTTTTCAGATTTTGGGAATCGATGTTCATGATTTTTTCCTTGCGTCTTTAAGTCATCGCCCCGCTTGATAGGGGATTGAAACATTCGTGGCCAGAGTTCCCAAGACCCTGCATGCCCATCAGTCGGGCAGAGCCAAAGCGGAAGGGGTCAGTCTGAATACGCTGGTGGTGGCCCTGATCGCCGAAGGGCTGGGAAGACGGGAGGGGGGAGAGGTCAGGAGGGGGAAAAAGGGGGAATAAATAGCGGACGGCGAAGCGGAAATCCTATTTTATTCCCGCCTCTGTGTGTACTGATGCGTATAATGACAGTCCATGAACACCACAGACCTCATCAAGACACTTCAGAAAGATGGATGGCAACTCGTCAGGGTGGCCGGCAGCCATCACCCATTCAAGCATCCAATCAAGGCAGGTCTGGTGACGGTGGCTCATCCAAAAGGGCATATCAAAATCGGAACGCTGAATTCCATCCTCAAACAGGCGGGACTGAAATGAAAATCACCTTCCCAATCGCCATCGAACCAGGAGACGAAACCCATGCCTTCGGTGTGGTGGTTCCGGATCTGCCGGGCTGCTTCTCCGCTGCGGATACCCTGGACGAGGTCATGACCCATGCCAAAGAGGCAATCCTGCTCCACATGGAAGGAATGATCGCGGAAGGCATGGACTTTCCAAAAACCCAACCAATCGAAGTCCATATGAGCAACCCGGATTTTGCCGGCTGGATATGGGCCGTGGTCGAGGTGGAAGACATCCGGGAGTCCCATCAAGCCGTGCGGGTAAACATCACCATGCCGAAAAATCTGCTCGACCGAGTGGACAAACAAGCCATGACCAGACATATGACCCGATCCGGGTATTTGGCCGAAGCCGCGCGTAAAATGATGGCCGAGGCCTCGTAACGGTGATATCGAACCTATTCACAATAATTGTTTTGCTAGATATTCACTTTAAGTTATATTTGTGAATTATTATTAGATTTTAATTATTTAGATATAGTCAAAATATAAATACACGTCAAAGGATAGAACATTTTCTTTTTTTGATACTTAAAAGATAAATATTGAAAGGCCACGGGTTCATTTATCCCGGATCGTCACGGATTCCACTTGCCATTTCTGTCAATTCGTCTTAATAAAACCCCGACGAAGGTGCAGAGGATCCCCTCCCCCAGGCTTCGATCCCGTCAATCCGCATTCCGGCGCTATCTTTGCAATGCAAAACCTTCGAGACCGGAGAAAATCCGGCTACAATGACATCGTCGAACCCGGATAACCCGAACTGCCTTTCATGGAAGGTGCGTGGTCATGCAAGACGCCAAAACCCCTGGGACCGCCCCCGACTTCATCCGCTCCATCATTCGCGACGACCTGCTGGCAGGCCGACACCACCGGGTGGTGAGCCGCTTCCCCCCCGAGCCCAACGGCTACCTCCACATCGGTCACGCCAAATCGATCTGCCTCAACTTCGGCGTGGCCCAGGAGTTCCCGGGTAGCTGGTGCAACATGCGCTTCGACGACACCAACCCCGCCAAGGAAAACCCGGAATACGTGCGCGCCATCCAGGAAGACGTCGCCTGGCTGGGCTTCGCCTGGCACGGACCCGTGCGCTTCACCTCCGACTACTTCGAACAGCTCTACACCTACGCCGAAGAGCTGATCGTCAAAGGATTGGCCTACGTCTGCGACCTCAACGCCGACCAGATTCGCGCCACCCGCGGCACCCTGACCGAGCCGGGACAAGCCTCCCCCTTCCGGGATCGCACCGTGGAAGAAAACCTCGACCTCTTCCGTCGCATGCGCGTCGGAGAGTTCGAAGACGGCAGCCGCCTGCTGCGCGCTCGCATCGATATGGCCTCCCCCAACATCAACATGCGGGATCCCGCCCTCTATCGCATTCGCCGGCTGACCCACCATCAGACCGGGGATCGCTGGTGCATCTATCCCACTTACGACTATTCCCACCCCATCTCCGATGCCCTCGAAGGCGTCACCCACTCCCTCTGCACCCTGGAGTTCGAAGACCACCGGCCCCTCTACGACTGGATCCTGGCCAACGTCTCCGTGCCCTGCCGCCCCCGGCAGATCGAGTTCTCCCGGTTGGAGATGGAATACACCGTCCTCTCCAAACGCAAACTCAACACCCTGGTCAACGAAGGCTACGTCAGCGGCTGGGACGATCCGCGCATGCCGACCCTCGCCGGTTTGCGTCGTCGCGGTTACACCCCGGAGGCCATTCGCACCTTCTGTCAACGCATCGGCATCACCAAATCCGCCGGAACCGTGGAGATGGCCCTGCTGGAAAGCTGCCTGCGCGAGGACCTGGAAGTGCGGGCGCCTCGGGCCATGGCGGTCTTGCGTCCCTTGAAGATCGTGCTGGAGAACTTCCCCAAAAAAGGCGTGGAGGAGATTCAGGCCCCGATTCATCCCCAAAAGCCGGAAATGGGTCAGCGCACCCTGCCCTTCACCCGCGAGATCTACATCGATCGCAACGACTTCCGCGAAGAGGCTCCCAAGCAGTTCAAGCGGCTGTTGCCGGGTGGAGAGGTTCGGCTGCGCAATGCCTATGTGATTCGCTGCGAAAAGGTGGTCAAGGATCCGGTGACCAAGGAGATCGTGGAGTTGCGTTGCACCTATGATCCGCACACCTTGTCGGCCAATCCCGAAGGACGCAAGGTGCGGGGCGTGATTCACTGGGTATCGGCCTCACGTTCCCATGCGGCGACGGTTCGTCTGTATGACCGGCTGTTCACCCATGCCGATCCGGGTGCGGGTTTGGCGGCGGGGCAGGATTTCACCGCCCGGCTCAACGCCGATTCGTTGCAGGTGTTGGAAAATGCCCGCCTGGAGGAGAGTTTGGGTGGGGCCAGGCGGGGGGTTTCGTATCAGTTCGAACGGGAGGGGTATTTCGTGCTGGATGCCGATTCAACCCCGGAGATGCCGGTGTTCAATCGCACGGTGGCCTTGAAGGACTCCTGGGCCAGGATTTCCGGCAGACCCGAAGAGGAATGAGCCGTTGCCGTTCAATATGTTTCCTTTAAGTATCAAAAAAAGGAAATGTTCTGTCCGTTGACGTGGCCTTGAGCGGGTCGAAGCCAAAAGGAAAGCGCAGCAACCCGATTCCCCGCACGACCTTGGTGAACACTTCGACCCGCCGGAGGGGGCAAGGGGAGGGACTCACCCTCCCCCTCCTTGAACTCACCACCCATAATAAGCCATAGCCTGTTCCAAGCAAAACTTTCGGATCAAACTCAAATCGCGGCGGAATGGCCACGTCCCAAAAGGATGGGGAGGATGAAGCCCTCCCCTTGCCCCCTCCGGCGGGTCGAAGATGGGACAGGGTTTGGAAGACGGTGCGGAGTTGGGCACTTCTCCTTTTGGCTTCGACCCGCCAAAGGCCAAGGCCACGTCAAAGGACAGAACATTTCCTTTTTTTGATACTTAAAGGCAACATATTGAACGGCAACTGCTTAATAAATACATTTATTGTTCAAGAACGCCGCATACTGCCGGTCCTCTTCTAAAATATGATGAACCAACCAATCCGTAAAGAAGCTGCGGAAATCCTCCTTGGCCACTCCCCCACCCTTCAAGACCGCCCAATAGCCCACCACCCTCTCCACCAACCGCCGATGATGCTCCCGATGCACCGCCAACCCCGGATATCCATAAAGCGCCATCAACGCCTCCTCTTCCGCGAAATGATACCGGGTATAATCCATCAACGCCTGAAAGGCCCGCTCCAAAGGCGGCATCTCCCCCGCCCGCTGCATCTCGATAATGCCGTTGGCAATCTCCACCAAGGTCTTGTGCTGCGTGTCCATGCGCAAGACATGCACACTGAACTCCTCCCGCCAACGCAACACCTCCCGATCATTGCCGGCATGCACAATCTGCAAGGTGCGCCGCGTATACGACTCGAACAACTTCCAGCGAATGACGGGAATGTCCTTCAGCAACTCCCCATCCACCTGATAAACCTCCGTCTCCTCCTCCACCTCCAGCCGGAACAGACACGGCAGACTGAATAACGCCCCCTCCTCCCCGAAATAGGCCCCGCGTTCCAGCATATCCAGAAACTCACTGCCCACCAAACGCCGCAACCGCCCGCTGCGCACCAGATTGAGACTGGTCAGATCCTGACAGGTGATGCGCTCCCCCGGACGAAACCGCTTGACCCGCGCCCGATCCAATATCTGACTGAGTACCGGATAGGAAACCCCCTCCCCAAACAGCGTCGTGGTCTGGAAAAAGGACCACTTCTCCCATAACGCCTCGATCTTGGGCAACAAACCATTCAGCCGAACCAACTCCAGATAAAGCCTGCCGGGAATCCGCAACACCTGCACATAACTGGCCGCCCGATAGGTGGCCGGCGAGATTTGATGATGCAGACACGACTTCTCCCCGATCAACGCCCCCGCCGACAGCCGACTCTGCACATTGTCCCGGGAGATGATGCGCTCCACCACCCCACCCAGAATCAACAACACATTGCCCGCCCGAGTGCCCTCCCGCAAAATGATGCTGCCCGGATTGAACTCCTCCAGATCGTTGTTGAGCAGAATGCGCACCTGATGCACCGGCATGTCCGGAAAATAGATGCGCAAATGCTCGAAAGCCCCACGGCGCGTGAAATCGGACTTGCCCACGATGAGAATGTCGGAGGTGCCATACGGCGCCGAAGAGCCGATCTCCTTCTCCTCGGAAGTCAACGGCCGCGCCACATGCGCCAACAATATCTTGCCCGAGGCATCCTGCCGGAAATCCTTGGCCTGCCCGTGAATCAACCCCCCGCCAATGTCGATCTTCTTCAAATCGGCGGGCGTCAGATAGGCCTCCTCCACCCGATTGTAAAACTCCCGACTCACCCCCGGAACAGAAGTGTCCGCCGTGATCATGCCCCGCAACAAATCCAACGGAACGATATCGGCAAAATGGGCATAGGTCTTGTAACCATTGGCCCACAGGGTGCGAAACAGAAAGATGGAGGTCTCCACCGGATGAGGCGAGAAGATAGGCTTGACCTCCACCCCTTCGATGTCATTCCACACATCGAAGGTCAAATCACAAATGTCGAAGAAATCCCGAAAACGCTCCTCCTCCATGGAAAGGAGCGCGGCAATCTTCTTCTCCGTCGAAGCCCGCACCAGCGGCGTGGCGAAATAACGGATGCGATGACCCGCCTGCATGAGAGTGGTGATGCCGGCAAAGTGGTCATCATGGGCATGGGTGTGGAAAATGCCCTCCACTTCATCAAGCCCCACCCCCAACGCCGTGAGATTCTGCGCCAGATTGGGACCCGCATCCACCAGGAAGATGCGGCCTTGAAAAACCAGAATGCTTGACATGGTGGGACGATTGACATCCCAACCATCCCCCTCCCCGGAGTGAATAATAGAGAAGTAGTCCCGCACCAGACGCTGATGCACCAGCGGATAGGGGGTTTCGTACTGCTCCCGCGGGGAGAGATTGAGATCCACCGCCACCTCCTCCTCCTGAAAGCGGAAGACGTAGTGGTTGGTGGCGGTGCGCCGGATGAAAAGACCGTTGCGGATTTCCACCTCCGTCTGCTCCACCAGACAGGTGTCGAGCAGCTCCTGGGAGGGACGAATGCGCCCGAAGGCAAAACGCAGCTTGAGACGCATCTGCTCCTGCGCCGCCTCCCGGGAGAGCCCGGCCTGCATCAGCTCCTCCAGGGAAACCAGCCCGTAATTGCCGCGATAGATGTATTGCAACTGGGCGTTGACCTGCTGCGGCAACCCGATGAGCAGCGGCTTGGCCCCGGTATTGTTGGGATGCCCCGGCAGAATCATGCCCTGTTTGTAGAGCATCTGCAGCACGGGAAACTCACTCAAATTGGCGAAATCCCCGTTCTGCAACATGGTGTCGGAGAGCAGAATGGCGTTGGGCCCGCTTTCGCACGGCACCCCCTGCTTCTCCTTCTGCAGGATGAGACCCCGCTTGATCAGATGCTTGACGCTGTCGGCGGGACATCCGCACAAAATGCGCAGATCGGCCAACGGGGCCTCCACCCAGTAGATGCCTTGGGATACCGCAATTTTATGGAGTTTCTCCATGCCATCCACCCGCGTCGTTCTTTGGAAGTGGAACTTTATCTATTTTCCAGTCGATATACTGTGCCGCAATTGCCGTCGGGATACAATACCGGTTTCGGTGCCGGGCAATCGCTTGTAAATACGGGGGACCGGGGAGCCCCGGACCCCCGTCGTTACCAATCCCACCCGTTTTGCCGCGCAACAGAGCCCAGGTTGCCTATTGTTGCGGAAGAGGGTAACCTTGCCCCAGGAGGTGGGCTGCCATGGTCAGTCATAAGGAACTGGAACAGGTTGAATTGTTTCGCGGGATGAATCTCAAAGTGATCCGCAAGGGATTACGGGGTTCGCGCGTCACCGAACTTGCCGGTGGCCAGGTGCTTCTCTCACCGGACCACGACAATCATCGCCTGTTCGTTCTGCTCTCCGGACGCCTCGCCATCCATTTCGACCGCCGCGAGCCCCCCGAACGCTACATCGAACCCGGCGGCGCCGTCGGCGAAAGCTCCCTGCTGGAACGCTCCCGCCCCTCGGCCTTCGTCGTCGTGGTGGAACCTTCACGGGTGCTGGAAATCACCGAGGAGGATCTCTGGTCCCTGATGCGCCTTGACGGCACCGCCGCCGTCAACCTGCTGAAAACCTTGATCACCTGGATGAAATCCAACACCGGAAAGGTGATGGCCAAACAACAGAAGCTGATGCAGAGCGAAGCCCGCATCCGCTCCATTCTGGAAACCGCCGTTCACGGCATCATCGTCATCAACGAAGCCGGATTGATCGAATCCTTCAATCTGGCGGCGGAAAAGATGTTCGGCTATGGCGCACAAGAGGTTTACGGCAAAAACGTCAACCTGTTGATGCCCTCCCCCGATGCCGAAAACCACGACGGCTACCTGGACCGCTATCGGGAAACCGGGGTGAAGCGCATCCTGGGCAACGGCCGGGAGCTGTTGGGCAAACGCAAGGACGGCACCCTCTTTCCCATCGAACTCTCGGTCAGCGAGGTGCCCCTGCCCCAGGGTCGGCTCTTCACCGGCGTGGTCATCGACATCACCGCCCGCAAGGAGGCCCAGGAGCGTCTGCAAGCCCTGCACAACGCCGCCGACCGTTTCGTGCCCCACCGCTTCATCGAACTGCTTGGCAAGCCGGACATCACCGGCGTGGCCCTCGGCGACAGCATCGAAGCCTCGATGACGGTCCTCTTCTCCGATATCCGCGGCTTCACCTCCCTTTGCGAGGTGATGACCCCTCACGAGGTCTTTCTCTTCATCAACGGCTACCTGAAACGCATGGAACCGCCGATTCAACAACACGGCGGCGTCATCGACAAGTTCATCGGGGACGCCATCATGGCCCTCTTCCCCGCCTCGCCCGATGAAGCGGTCCAGGCGGCCCTGGCCATGTGCCAGGAGGTGGACCGATACAATCTGGAACGCATCCACTACCAGAAACTGCCCTTGCGCATGGGCATCGGTCTCAATACCGGCCGGGTGATGCTGGGTACCATCGGCGGTCGGGAACGCATGGAAAACACCGTGATCGGCGACGTGGTCAACATCGCCTCCCGCATGGAAGGCCTGACCAATCAGTACGAAACACGCCTGCTGATCACCCACGAAACCCGTTTCCACCTGCAGCATCCGGAACGCTTCTCCATGCGCCTGATCGACTATCTCCGACCACGGGGACGGCAGATGCCGGTGCTGGTTTACGAAGTCTTCGATACCGATGTCGACTCCCTCCGGCACGAGAAACAGATCACCCGCACCCAGTTCGAGGAGGCGGTGGCCCTCTTCCATCTCGGCGAACTGACCGCGGCCCACGACCTCTTCCTGACCTGCCAAACCCATGGCGGACGGGATCCGGTGGCCAAGATCTATCTGGAACGCATCGCCACCCATCTCAAGGAAGGGCGTCTTCCCAACGGGGGATCCGCCGGTCGGGCCATGGTCTGGACCCCGGAACTGGCCGTCGGGGTGGAAAGCATCGATACCCAGCATCGTCAGATCATGGAGATGGCCGCTCGGGTGGAAGCAGCTCTCCATTCCCGTCATACCCGGGAGGTTCTGCTCGAATCCATGACCTTCCTGATGGATTACACCCTCAACCATTTCAGTGAAGAAGAGACGTTGATGGAGAAATGGGGCTATCCCGCCATGGCTCTGCATCGCGCCAAACATCGCGCCTTCACCGTCGACTTCCAGCGTCTCCGGGACGAAATGGCCGGATCGGATCATCGGGAAGCCTATCTGCTGTTCCGCCTGCAGTCGCTGCTTTTCGACTGGCTGGTCAACCACATCGCCCGGGAAGATCAGAAAATTGGCGTCTACCTGCGTGGCGGAGCGTCAACGGATTGAGGCTTTGTTGGCACTTTTTGCCGAAGGCTGGTTGACACACCGCGCGGCAGAAAATGTTTCTGTAATGATAACAATGGGATAAATCAATATTCAATTATTGGCCCGGCACTTGCTACATAATAAACAAACCGAGGAACGGTGCTCTGGTTGCAGGCTCCAAGAAACTGATCTACTCAATCGACACTAAACGAACGAGCTCTGGAAGCCCACTGCGACGAATGCATTTGTCCCCTTCGGAACCCGTCCAGCTCCCCCAGAGGGAGACGACACCACCCGGATCTGCGAAGATCCGGGTTTTTTTATGCCACAATCTTTTGACTTTCAATATGTTATCTTTTAAATATCAAAAAAAGGAAATGTTCT
>JADGCJ010000132.1 GCA_015229045.1 Magnetococcales bacterium | reverse complement strand
CACAGCCCTTCCCCCTGGACCCCCATCCCAGTCTTTCGGACGTTTTTTTCAGGCGGAACCACATAATACGCGATCATGGATACCCAGGAACGACAACTCGCCACCGAGATCCAGAACCAGCTTCACCTGGAGATGGATACCCTGCGCCATGATGCCGGCCAGATCCGCTTTCTCGTCCAGGATGCCATCGTCAAACTGACGGCCAGCTTCAATGGCCTGCGCGACCAGTCAAACAACCAGCACCACCTGGTGACCTCCCTGACCAGCAGCATGGAAGGGACCGAAAGTTCCGAACAACCCCGGGAGGGTGAACCCCAGAAACGCATCAACATTCGCCAGTTCGTCAGCGAGACAGATCGCATTCTGCGCTCCTTCGTCGATCACATCCTGCTGGTCAGCCGCCAGAGCATGGAGATGGTCCATCGCATCGATGACCTCTCCAGCCAGATGAGCGAGGTCGTCAATTTTTTGCATGACATCGATGCCATCGCCGAACAGACCAACGTCCTGGCCCTCAATGCGCGCATCGTCTCCGCCCGGGCCGGAGAGGCCGGCAAGGCCTTTGCCGTCGTCGCCGATCAGGTGCGCAAGCTCTCCAAGGACTCCAACCAGTTCAGCCGGAAAATCAACGAAGTGGTCCGCCGCTCCCAGGACAATATCGAATCGGCCAAGGAGATCATCGAAGTCATGGCCTCCAAGGATATGAGCTTCGCCATCGAATCCAAGGGCCGGGTCGATGAGATGATGGACGAAGTGAGCAAAATCGATCGCTTCACCGCTGCAACCCTGGTCAAGGTGTCGGAAATCACCGAACATATCAATCAGAACGTGGGAACAGCCGTCATGTCCCTCCAGTTTGAGGATATGGTCACCCAGCTCGTGCAAAGCCTGGAAAAACACATCGCAATCATGGAACAATTCACCCATGCCGTGTGCTGTGGCTGCCTGGATTCGGGAAAGGGCGACCACGCGGCGCGCGTGGCAGCGATCCGCCAGACATTGCAGGAACATTTGGAACTCTTCGCCCAGAGCAGCCATAAACCAGTCGATCAAACCTCCATGGACGAAGGAGATATTGAACTGTTTTAATCCGGCCGGTTCGATCCAGCCGGTCATCACCCTCTTGCCAGCAGGAGAGATCCATGTCGGGAACCATCACCGTCAATCGCAACGATAACGAAACCTCCATCAACATCAAAGGTCGTTTCAACTTTGAGATGCACTCCCAATTCCGCACCGCCTACCAGAACGAAATCGACGGGTCGGTCAACAAGAACCGCAAGTTCATCATCGACCTGACCGGCACCGAATACATCGACTCCTCGGCCCTGGGCATGCTCCTCCTGCTCCGGGAAGAGGCCGGCGCCAACGAAGCCGACATCGAAATCATCAATGCCCGCCCCGAGATTCGCAAGATCCTGGAGACAGCCAACTTTCAACGCCTCTTCAAGATCAACTGACCGCCATGCGGCTCTGTCGACGACCCCCACCGGCCCTGACTGACGGCGCGACATGAAAATTCTCATTGTCGATGATGATCGCATCAACAGCACCATCCTGAATCGACTGCTGAGTCGGGATGGTCACCCCGTGGTGACAGCCTACAACGGTCGTGATGGCGTGGCGCTGTTCAAATCGGAACAGCCGGATCTGGTTCTGATGGATATACGCATGCCGCTCATGAACGGCTACGAAGCGGCACGCCAGATCAAGGAAGCCAGCCTGGACCGTTTTGTGCCCATCATCTTTCTGACCGCCGTCACCGACGATGAGGGTCTGGCACGCTGCATCGAAGCCGGCGGCGATGACTTTCTGACCAAACCGTTCAATCGGGTCATCCTCCAGGCCAAAATCAGCGCCATGGAACGCATCCGCCAGCTCCATGTGGTGCTGCGCAGCCAGAAAGAGCTGCTGGAAAAACATCAGGAGAGCGTCCGCCGCGAGATGGAGGTGGGACAACACCTCTTTTCCAACATTGTGCGCGCCGGCAACCTCCTCGATGCCCCCTGCCTGAACCACTGGACAACCCCCATGTCCCTGTTCAACGGGGATCTGCTGGTGGCCAGCTATACCCCGGCGGGCAGTCTGCACATCATGCTGGGCGATTTTACCGGACATGGACTCTCCGCTTCGGTGGGTGCTCTCCCCCTGGCCGAACTTTTTTATGGATTGACGGCACAGGGGTTTTCGATCGGCGACCTGGCGGAACAGATCAACGACAAACTGTGCAAAGTCTTGCCCACACGCATGTTTTGCGCTGCCTGCCTGATCGAGATCGATCATCGCCAAAAAAGCATCATGGTCTGGAACGGCGGTCTGCCCGAAGTCGTGGTCGCCGACGGCAGCGGTCGCGTGGTGCGCCGCATCCTCTCCAGCCACATTCCTCTGGGGGTCGCCCCCATGCGACGCGAAGATCGCAAGGTGGAAATCCTGGAGATGCAAGAGGATTATCGGGTCTTTCTCTACTCGGACGGCCTCACCGAAGCCACCAACGACCAGGGGATGATGTTCGGCCAGGAGGGGTTGGATGCCCTCTTCGACGGCAATACCCCCCCGGAAAAACTCTTCCCCACCATTCTCGATGCGCTCAACACCTTCCGAGGCCTCGCCGTGCAAACCGACGATATCAGCCTGCTGGAGGTGGTCTGCTCCCGCGCCAGCGAAGGACCACCAGGCGGACGCCCCCAATTGCCCCAGAAGGATATTCCTCCCTCCAATTGGAAAATATCATTCACTTTCTCCGCCCATACCCTGAAGTCGGTCGATCCGCTGCCAACGATCATCAACGCCCTGATGAATCTGCAAGCCCCCTCCGGACAACGCGAGCGCATCTACACCGTCCTGGCCGAACTCTTCTCCAATGCGCTGGATCACGGCCTCCTCCAGCTCGACACCCGCACCAAGGAGACCCCGGAAGGATTCCTGCGCTACTATGCCCAACGTGAGGAGCGTCTGGCAGCCTTGACCGAAGGGGAAATCGACATCCATTTGATCCACACCCCCCATCCCCAGGGAGGCGAGCTGCGCATTCGCGTGGCCGACAGCGGCACCGGCTTCGACCCCAACAAGGTGCAATCCTTTCTGGAGGGGAATCTCCAGCACGGTGGACGCGGTATCGCGCTGGTGCGCTCCCTCTGCACGGAACTGACCTATCACGGTAACGCCAACATTGCCGAAGCGACCTATCGATGGACCACGTCATGACTCTTTCGGGGATTCACTGACACCATGGACGCCTCCCTGCGCATCATGGTGGTTGATGACACGATCACCTACCGGATGATCATGAAGAGTGTCGCCGAGGGCATTCCCGGCGTCCAGGTGGTCGCCTCGGCCAGCAATGGCCGTGTCGCCCTGGATCGGCTCCCTCTGGATCAGCCGGAGGTGGTCCTGCTGGATGTGGAGATGCCTGTCCTGGACGGCCTGGAGACCCTCAAATATCTCCACAAGAACCACCCCGAAGTGACCGTGGTCATGGTCAGTGGTCTCTCCCGCTCCAATGCCAACCTGGTGATGGAGTGTCTCCAGGCCGGTGCCCTCGATTTCGTCACCAAACCCCTGGAGTCCAACGCCACCCGGGCACGGGAAGCCTTGCGTCGCGATCTTGAACCCATCCTGACGTTGCTGTTGCAGAAAAAGGAGCGCCCCGGCCAGTCGGCCAATCCGCCAACCGCCGGAGTATCCGTTGCCGCCACCACGACGCGGGGTGTCCCGGCGCCTGCTGCGACAAGGACACCCCCGGACAACCTGAAAAGCGGCACCCCGGCACCGGCACCACGCCGGACCACACCCGTACCGACACCGTCCCCAGCCCCGGCGCCGATGGTCACCACACCCCCGCCGACACGACGTCCAGCCCCGCCCCGCCCCGCTGCCGCCACCACGAAAAGATCCGCTGGCACACGCCCCGATCTGCTGCTCATCGGTTCGTCGACAGGCGGCCCGGCAGCTCTGACCCAGCTGCTCTCCGACATCGGCCAGAAGTTGTCCATCCCCGCCTTGATCGTGCAGCACATGCCCCCGGTCTTCACGGCATCTCTGGCGGCGCAGTTGAGTCGCACCTCCGGCATGGATGTCCAGGAGGCTCAGGCAGGGCTGCCCGTCATCCCGGGGCGCGTCGTTTTGGCCATGGGGGGTGTGCATATGATCGTCAACAGTAACGGACAACAGTTGGAGGTCGCCTTCCACGACGGGCCCAAGGTCAACGAATGCCGCCCGGCGGTCGATGTCCTGTTTCAGTCGGTAGCGGAACAGTTTACCGGCAACGTTCTGGCCATCATTCTGACCGGCATGGGCCGGGATGGCGCCCAGGGCGTGGAACGGCTCAAACAGCAAAAACAGACCTGGTGCATCTCCCAGCACCGGGAGAGCTGTGTGGTCTACGGCATGCCGCGCGCCGTGGAAGAGATGGGACTCGCCGACGAAGTCCTCCCCTTGGACAGGATCGGTCCGAGAATCCTGGACCTCTGCCGGTAGCGCTCCATGACCATCTCCCGCCAAGAGTTCGATCTGATCCGCGACTATGTCCATGAACATAGCGGCATCCTGATCGCCGACGGCAAGGAGTACCTGATCGAAAATCGCCTGAATGTCCTCCTCGTCCAGTCCGGCTGCCAGGATTACACCCAGTTCCACGAAAAATTGCGCACCGATCCCGGCACCCTCGGGGCCAAGGTCATCGATGCCATGACCACCAACGAAACCCTCTGGTTTCGGGATGCCTCCTTCTTCTCGGCCATGGGCGATTTCGTGGTGCCGGAGCTGCTGAAAAAGGGTACGCAACAACCCCAGGTGCGCATCTGGTCGGCGGCCTGTTCGACCGGACAGGAACCCTATTCCATCGCCATGCTCCTCGATCACGGTCGACGCAAAATGGGTGACGACGCCCCGCCCCTGGAGCGGTTCCAGATATTGGCCACCGATATCTCCCCGACCGCCCTCATGATCGCCAAAACAGGGCGTTACAGCCAGTTGGCCATCTCCCGGGGCATGCGGCAAGCCTTCCTGGAACGCTACTTCATTCCCCAGGCCAACAATCTGGCCCACGAAGTCAATCCCGCCATCCGCCAGATCGTCACCTTTCAGTCGTTCAACCTGAAGGAGGCCTTTACCGGACACGGCCTGTTCGACCTCATTCTGTGTCGCAATGTCCTCATCTACTTTTCCAACGAGCTGAAGAGCGCCATTTACCAAAAGCTGCACGGCGCACTTGCCCCGGATGGTCTTCTGGCCATCGGCGCCTCCGAGTCTCCGCGTGGCTATACATCCCTGTTCGACCAGGTCACCTTGGGCAGCGCCACGCTGTACCGCCCCAAAAAGACGACCTCGACAGCCCCGGTCGGCAACCCCGCTCCAACCCCGACCGGCAACCCCGCTCTCCCACCCAGGCGTATGCAGACAAAACAGGGCACCTAGGATATTGGCCATGAAACTGCTTACCATCGACGACTCCAAGACCATACGCCGCGTCATCGCCAGTATCGGCAGCGTCCTGGGCTTCGAGGTACTGGAAGCGGAAAACGGGGCCATCGGCCTGGAAATCCTCCGGGATTCGGACAACGACATCAAGCTTGTCCTCCTCGACTGGAACATGCCCGGCATGAACGGTCTGGAGGTGCTGCAAGAGATCAAGGCCAATCCGCTCACACGACACATTCCGGTCATGATGGTCACCACCGAGGGGGAAAAAGAGTACATCATCAAAGCCATCCAATCCGGGGCGGTCCACTATCAAACCAAACCCTTCTCCCAGGAAGAGATGGCCGCCCGCATCCTGGAGGCCCTGGGTGTGGGCGGCTAGGAGCCTATCAGCATGACCCAAGACAAGCGCCGGACTTTTCTGGAGACGCTGAAAAAAGTGACCTTGCAAATCCTGGAGTCGGAATCCTGGAGACAGGTCACCTGCGATGCCACCAAACTCCTGCCATCCTTTCAGCTGACCCGGGAAGTCTGCGGTGTGGTCCAGACACATGGCTCCTGCGAAGGCATCGTTGCCGTCATGGCCAGTCAGCGCACGGTTGCCGCCATCATCAACACCATCACCGGCAGCCAGACCAGGGAGTTGACCCAGGAGGATTTCCTGGATGGCATCGCCGAATTGACCAACATGATCTGCGGCGGCATGAAAACCCATGCCAACATCGAGGGCGTCTCCCTCACCCCCCCCGTCGCCATCATGGGGTCGGAGTTCATCGCCCAGTGGAAAACGGCCCATCCCATCCACCAGTTCACCTTTCACATGCAGGACCACACTTTGATCGTTCTCGTGAGCATTTGAACATTTTGTTCGAGCACCGTTTTGGGTTACAATAGGCGTGAGCGGCTCCGGAATGGTATCCGCTTCAGGGGATGCATCCTCCCTCTTTGGTGAAGCAACATGTTGATATGAAATGTTTATCGGGTCACGAACCCCGAACACTCCCCGGGGGGATGCGCCCCTCTCCCCTCGGTTGACCGTGACGGTTTTTCAAACGTTTCTTTGAAAGGAAAAAAATCCATGCGTGTTCTGATCGTCGATGACTCCAGCGTCATGAGGAAAATTGTCACCCGGGGCTTGCGGCAAGCCGGGTTCAAAATCGATGACATTCTCGAAGCCGGGGATGGCCAAAAAGGCCTCGAAACCCAGGCTGCCAGCAAATGCGACCTGATCCTCTCCGACTGGAACATGCCCAACATGGATGGCCTCACCTTCGTCAAGGAAGTACGCAAGACCGGCGATAAAACACCCATCGTCATGGTCACCACCGAAGGCGGCGAGGCCAAAGTGGCCGAAGCCATCAAAAGTGGTGCCAATGGCCATATCAAAAAACCGTTCACCCCGGATACCCTGCGCGCCACCCTGGGTCAGTTTTTCAAGTAGCCCGCATCAACGCCTGGAACAACACCGGAGGAAATCATACGGCCCCCCCCACGAGGTGATGCTGCATGCCCACATCCGAAGAGCAGATCCTCAAAAAGGCCCGTCCTTTTTTCCTGAACTTTTTCACGCGGCTGGCCAATGATCTGAACACCCTCACCGCCGCACCGATCACCTGTGTGCTGAAGGATCTCGGCCTGGTGCGCGGTCGTGACGAGATGGAGCCGATCTTCGAAAAAGAACGGACCGTCGCCTACGTCAAGGAGGATGGCAAAAATTCCGGAGACATCCATATCATCATGGATGTCGCCACCTCCATTTCCCTGGCCGGGCTGATGATGATGATTCCGGAAGCCGCCATCCAGGAACAGGTCAAGAAACGCAATTACAACGACGAAGTCAGCGAAGGGTTCCAGGAGATCGCCAATCAGGTGGTTGGCGCCATGAACGATCTGGTGGAAAAGAAGGTGGATGGATCCCACCTGTTTCTGGTCCTGCCCACCGAATACACCCAGTATGCCGAATTCCCCAACTCCATCCCGGACAACAAGACCTACCTGTCCGCCACAGTCGATATCCAGGTCTCCAAGTTTCCGGTGGAACCCTCCGTATGGCTCCTCTCCAAGGGCCTGTGCGAAATTCTGTTCAAGGTTGACATCGAGGGCACGGCAGAGGAGAACAAAGCCGCCAGGAGTGCCGCTCCGGCCGCACCGGAACCGCCGCCCGCAACCGAACCACCCGAACCACCACCTCCTCCCCCGCCAGCCAAAGCCGCTCCGGTCAAAGAGAGCGCCACCAAGGCAGCCAAACCACCAGAAAACACCAAAAAATCAGAAGCTGCCGCCACCAAAGCAGCCAAGCCACCAGAAAGTGCCAAAAAATCAGCGGCAGATGACACAAAATCCGCTTCTGCCACTCCGCTCGATGCCACCACTCACTCTGTCCCGGAGGAGCTCTCCCCCGATGGCATGGGTGCGTCGGCGGCCGACGGTCAAAAAGGCGACCTCCTCGCCGGATATGACCTTGAAGGCGGACCGGTCGGCGATGCGGTTGCGGGTGCCGACGTGGATGTCGCGCCTGTCCCCGTCCAGACGCCTGGGAAAAAAGCCGGAGTCCCCTACCCCCAATTTCCCTACAGTGTCGCCGATGGTCTCCCCCACCCCGACGAACCCGGCAGTGTCAAGGCTGTCACAACCATTCCCCCGTTCAGCCTGAAAGAGGAAGATCGCGTCATCAAGGCGATCAACGCCATGCGTCAGGATGGTTTTCGTTATATCGGCATCGAACGGCAAGGCAGGCTGGTGCGTGTGGTCAGCCAAAGCGACCTGCGCCAGTTGATGGGGCCTTTCTTCGGCACCCAGGCCATGAGCGCCCGCGACAAGGCCATCTGTACCCTGCCCCTCGGTAAAATCAACGAAAATCAAACTCTGGTCTCCATCCCCATCCATGGCAGCATCAGTCAGGCGGCCACTCTTGTCCAGGAACACTCCCTGCGCATGCTCCCTGTGGTCAGCAAACAGGGTGTCTTGCGCGGCTATGTCCCCGTCCACGCGCTCCTGGATTTTTTCCGCCGCAAAAAACAACGCTGAGTTTGGGCTGCTTTGCATCACCCTCCCGACACAACGGAGAGCCAAAAAAAACAGGGTGTGTTGCCCATGACAACAGGGGGAGATCGGTGTGTTGCCCATAACGACAGGGGGAAATCATGGTCCATAATTTTATAAAAGAGCACAATGCTCTTATTATAGTCGTAGATGATAGTTTCAACTTCACAATTCTTAACGATATCCTGGCCATACTGGATAGTTACAAGACAAACGCAGATCTTGATTTCGTGCTCGATTTCACAAATCTGGCATACCTGTACAGCCAGTCCATTGGTATCATCTTGCACCTGAACAAGTATTGTGTCGATCATGAATTCGTTTTCTCCATAAGAGGCATGAATGCTCAGGTAATTAAGATTGCAAAGCACCTGAAGCTTGGAGATTTGATCAACATAGTCAGCTGCAAATGCAAAGGTTCCGATACTCTCTGCAATCTTTGCTGCCGGACCTACCCCAAAAACGAAAAATGATTCGGTAACTGCCCAGGTAGCAGGGCAATCGCATTTGAAACTGACACGCCCGAGGCCA
>JADGCJ010000131.1 GCA_015229045.1 Magnetococcales bacterium | reverse complement strand
CCTGACAGGAGGGAGAGATGGCACTTGATTCACATTGCCGGGTTCAATCTGGGGCTTTTGATGCGGCATCTGACGGGGTATGGCACCCCGAAGGAGCGGGCAAATGCTCGTTACCTCTTTATCTTCCTGCTGACCGAGGGGGATGCGCTGCTTTTGGGTGTCGGGCTGGCCGGTTGCGGTGAAATCTCTGCTTTGCTCGTCATTTCAATTCATCAACCGGCATCAGATTGAAACGGTTTTATCAGCGGGCTGGTATACTGAAGGTATCGTCATCAAAGTCAAGTTCGTCCAGTCCGTAGCCAACACCGCATTGCTGTCCGCGACAATGGAACGCATCATCACCAGGAGTCATTCATGCAGTTCATCCAAAAAGGTCCCGACATTCCGAATGCTCTCTTGCAGGCGCATGAAGAGGGTCGCGTGGTGTTTTTCTGCGGTGCTGGCATTTCCTATCCCGCCGGTCTGCCGGACTTCAAGGGGCTGGTGGAAGAGATCTACCGGCTGACCGGCACGGTGCGCTCGGACGTTGAAAATGCGGCCTTTGAACAAAAGCACTTTGATGCCACGCTCGGCCTACTGGAGAGGCGCTTGCCTGGGCAGCGCCTTGCCGTCCGCCGCAAGCTAGCAGAGGCACTGAAACCCAAATTGCGTCGCAGGGGCGCCACCGATACGCATACAGCACTGCTGCTGTTGGCGCGCAGCCGTGAGGGTGAGTTGCGGCTGGTCACCACCAACTTCGATCGTGTGTTTCATGCGGCGGCCAAACGCACTGGCCAACCGTTCCAGGCGTATGCCGCGCCGATGTTGCCGATCCCTAAGAACAGCCGTTGGAACGGACTGGTCTACCTGCACGGCCTGCTGCCTGAAAGGACGAATGACACCGCATTGAATCAATTGGTTGTAACCAGCGGCGACTTCGGTCTGGCCTACCTCACCGAACGCTGGGCAGCCCGCTTCGTCAGCGAACTGTTCCGCAATTTCGTGGTGTGCTTCGTGGGTTACAGCATCAACGATCCGGTGCTGCGCTACATGATGGATGCTCTGGCCGCCGATCGGATGCTGGGTGAGGTCACGCCCCAGGCCTGGGCGCTGGGGGATTGCGAGCCGGGACAGGAAAAGAGCAAGATCAATGAGTGGAAAGCCAAGGGCGTCACGCCGATCCTCTACGAATTGCCCAGCGGCAGTCATGACCATTTGACGCTGCACGAAACCTTGCACACCTGGGCGGACATCTACCGCGACGGCGTACTCGGCAAGGCGAGCATCGTTGTCACACATGCCCTGGCACGGCCATCGGCAAGTACACAACAAGACGACTTTGTCGGTCGGATGTTGTGGGCCTTGTCAGATAAGTCGGGACTGCCGGCCAAAAGTTTTGCCGACTTCAACCCCGTCCCGCCGTTGGAATGGCTGCTTGATGCGTTTTCGGATGAACGCTTTCAGCACAGCGATCTGGTCCGCTTTGGCGTGCCGCCACGCGACGAGGTGGACGCCACATTGCGCTTCAGCCTGGTTCACCGTCCGACGCCTTATGACCGCTCACCGCGAATGCTGCTGGCCTCCGGCAGAGTCGTTTACAGCCTGTGGGATGACGTCATGGAGCAACTGGCTCGCTGGTTGGTACGTCACCTCAATGACCCGAGGCTCGTGATCTGGATCGTGCAACGTGGTGGCCGGTTGCACGACCGCTGGCAGCGGATGATCGAGCGTGAACTGGACAGCATTGCCAAACTGAAGCACGAAAGTAAAACCGCTGAATTGGATGAAATACGCTCACACGCACCCAATGCCATCCCCAACCCCCAAATGTGTACCCTCTGGCGTCTGCTGCTCAGTGGGCGGGTGCAATCACCGTGGTACCATCCAGATCGTGACCTTTATCGCTGGGAACGTCGGTTGAAGCGGGAGGGGATGACCACCACGCTGCGCCTGGAGTTGCGAGGAATTCTTGCGCCCCAAATATTGTTGACACAGCCGTATCGCCGGGGTGAAAAGGAAGAGAATCCGGATGAGTCTGCGCACTCCAGTAAATTGCCAATTTGGAAACTGGTGCTGGCTGCCGATCATGCGCATTCGGCTCTACGCGACTTTACCGGTGAATACTGGTCATCTGTTTTGCCGCAGTTGCTGGAGGATTTTCAGCAACTACTGCGTGATGCTCTGGACTTGTTGCGCGAGTTAGGCGCTGCAGATGATCGCAGTGACCGATCATGCCGGGATCTTCCTTCTGTCAGTCCGCATGGGCAGAACCGGGACTTCCGCGGCTGGGTAATTCTGATCGAATTGCTGCGCGATGCATGGTTGGCGGTTCGTCGCGAAGACAGCGCACGAGCTACGCGAATTGCCATGACGTGGTTTGAGCTGCCTTATCCCACCTTCAAAAGACTGGCTTTTTTTGCTGCCAGCCAGGATGGTTGCATCGCACCCGATCAGTGGGTGGATTGGCTGCTGGCCGATGATGCATGGTGGTTGTGGTCCACAGAGACAAAACGGGAGGTTTTTAGACTATTGGTACTTCAGGGGCATCAATTGACGGGTATCACTCAGGAACGCCTGGAGTCCGCCATCTTGACCGGCCCTCCGCGTGGAATGTATCGAAACGATCTGGATCCACAAGAGAGGCTTAAGCTGGTGGATCATGCGACTTGGTTGCATCTGTCCAAGCTGAAAGCATCCGGTCTCGTGCTGGGCGTAAACGCTACGGCGCGCTTGGAGAAACTGTCCACCACTTACCCGGTTCTGAGGCTGTCAACCAACGAATCCGACGAGTTCTCCCAATGGATGAGTGGCACTGGTGATCCAGACGACGAGGCAAGCAGGAAAATCGACATTGCCCCCCGCAAACGGAAAGAACTTATTCAATGGCTTAGGCAGTCAATGCCTGCTTGTAATTCTCTTTCCTGGCAGGAGGACATCTTGTGTCTGTACGAGGACACGTGGCGCGACGTCTGCCGTACCCGCTTCTTTCACAGCCTGTACGCACTGTGCGATCTGGCACGTGATGGGGTATGGCCAGTCGGACGATGGCGCGAGGCATTGCAGGCTTGGAGCGAAGAAGGTATGGTGCTGCGGTCGTGGCGATACGCTGCACCACTGGTGCAGACCATGCCAGATGACGTCATCCAGGAAATCGCCCACGGTGTGACGTGGTGGAGCAAAACCGTTTCGCAGTCGATCAATCAGCACGAGAAGATCCTGCTGGACTTGTGCCGCCGCGTTTTAGTCCTGCCGCTCGAAGCACACCCGACCAACGATCCTGTGCATGAGGCCATCAATCATCCGGTCGGACATGTCACGGAGGCTCTGCTCAACCTGTGGTTTAAACGGAATCCTAACGATAACGATCAGCTTCCAGCCGATATCGAACCTTTTTTTACTCAATTATGCGATATGCGGATTGATCGATTCCGCCACGGTCGGGTATTGCTGGGTAGGCAATTGATCGCGCTCTTTCGCGTGGATCGCACGTGGACTGAACAACAACTTTTGCCGCTGTTCGATTGGAACCAGTCAGAAGAAGCGAAGGCTGTATGGAAAGGTTTTCTGTGGTCGCCACGGTTGTATCAGCCCTTGTTGCTTGCGATCAAACAGCAATTCCTGGAAAGCGCAAACCACTACGTTGACTTAGGAGAAAGAGACTGTCAACAGCAATTTGCTGCCTTTCTGACTTACATGGCGCTAGAACGGCCCTATGATTACACAGAAGGGGAATTCCGAGACGCTATAAGATCATTGCCTCAAGAAGGGCTGGAGGAATCCGCGCAAGCACTCTATCATGCTCTTGCAGGAGCTAAGGATCAATGCGAGGAGTATTGGAGGAGTCGTGTTAAGCCGTTTTGGCATTCCATTTGGCCACAGTTTCTCGACCTTGCCACTCCGCGAATCGCCGAATCGTTGACCCAACTCATCATTGCCGCCCGATCCGAATTCCCGGCTGCTTTGAATGAGATCCAGCACTGGCTTCAACCAATTGAATATCCGGACCACGTCGTCGATCCGCTGCATCAATCAGGTTTATGCAGCAGGTTCCCAAATGAAGCGCTGAGTCTACTGAATGCCGTGATTCAAGAGCAACAGTGTGTACCTATACAACAGTGGGTACCTGGCAAGTTGGGGCAATGTTTGGACAGGATCGTGCAAGCCATGCCACAGCTTAAATCAGATACCAATTACAGAAAGCTACGAGACTATGCACGGAGACGAGCGATCTGAGAAAAATGGGGCATGCTTGCACCAATCTGCACCAGTGGCTGATTGATCTCTGAACATCTTGTTGTGCCATGCTTATATGTCGGCTAATCTGAGGATCGACGTGATTTGCCCCGAACTCCTGCGCGACGGACAAAATGGAGGCTGACTTGAGCAAGAACCAATGGCCGAAAAAGTCAACTAAAAATGTGGTGTCGATCATCCGTTCATCGGCGGCTGAGTACCTCACATTTGTCGCCGCCGCTGGCCAGAAGTAGTAAGGTTATGAGCCAACCTTTGCAGCTTGGGCTGCGTTTGACGCCGCAGGGAAACCTGGTTCTGGAGGAAGACGAAGATGCGCCTTCCCTGGATGAGGCTGTCGCAGCGCGATTGATCCAGGCGTTTTCTCACGGGGCTGGCCATGGCCTGATGCGGCTTGGTGCTGGCGAGGTGGGACGGACATTGCCCCCGGTGTTCGGATGGTGGCGTGATTTCGCGGCCCGCTATGTGGGGGGACTCTGCCTGCATGCTTCGGACGCATTTGTCGAAGTGCCACCTCCGGTTGACAGCGAACGCATCTCCCTGGTATTGGCGGCTCCCCTGATGCCTGGGGGGGAGTATCTGAACGAGGATGTTCTGCTCGGACTGTGGGGGAAGATCGGTTCCGCTTTTGCCTCATCCCTTGCAAAAGCGGAATCAGATTTACAGACCTTTCTCCAGGGGATGAATCCGGTCTGGAATCTGGTCGGGCGGGTCCATTTCAATCTGGCGGAAAACCGGCGTGACCCGGAATTTCCTTTTGCATTCCTGGCCACGTATACGACGCGCCTTTCAGCCGCTGCCAAAGCCCAGCATGTGCCGCTCGGACAGGCCCTGCGCGAATATGCCGGGGTGAAAAATCGGGAGAAACTCCTCTCTCTGCTGGTACCGGTGCAGCGGGCCGCCGAACTGTGTCCCTGGTTGAAGGTGATGGTGGATGCCGGAGAGATCTTTCATCCGTTGCGCTGGAACCCCGGCGATGCCTCGCAGTTTCTCTCCAGTGTGCCGGACCTCGAAACCGCCGGTGTGGTGGTGCGCATGCCGGCCACATGGCGGGCCAACCGCCCGGCTCGCCCCCAGGTGACGGCGGTTGTCGGCACGAAGGCTCCATCCGAAGTAGGTCTGAACGGGCTGCTGGATTTTCGCATGGAGGTGATGCTGGAAGGCGAGCCTCTGGATGATCGGGAGATCGCCCTGCTCCTGGCTGGCACCGATTCCCTGGTCCTGTTGCGTGGCCAATGGGTGGAGGTGGATCGCGAGCGCATGGAGCAGACCTTTCGGCAGTTCCAGGAGGCGGAACGCCTGGCAGAGCAGAGCGGCCTGACCTTCGCCGAAGCCATGCGCATGCTGTCTGGAACCACATTTTCCGGAACCCAAGATCCAGTTCTTGGAACGGAGTGGTCGAAGGTGGTGGCCGGACCCTGGCTGGCCGAGACATTGAAAGCCTTGCGCAGTCCCGGTGGAGCAGGAGTCGATCCTGGTCCTGCCTTGAAAGGCACTCTGAGACCATACCAGAAGGCAGGGGTGGCGTGGCTGCACCTGTTGAGTAGTCTTGGTCTGGGTGCTTGCCTTGCTGACGACATGGGGCTTGGAAAAACCATCCAGATTCTCTCTCTGCTGTTGGTGCAAGGGAAAAAAGGTGGTGTGAAGCAGCCAAGCCTGCTGGTTGCCCCGGCTTCCTTGCTGGCCAACTGGGCCACGGAAATGGAACGCTTTGCTCCCGGTTTGACTGCCCTGATCGTGCATCCCTCGGTCATGCCGGTCGAGTCGATGAAGGAATTGATGCCAGATCGGTTCCAGGGAATCGATCTGGCGATCACCAGTTATGGCACGCTCCTGCGCATGCCGGTTCTGGCGGAAGTGCACTGGCGCCTGGTGGTAGTCGATGAGGCACAGGCGATCAAGAACCCGAAGGCCAAACAGACTCAGGCCGCCAAGGCACTCAAGGCACGGGCGCGCATCGCCCTGACCGGCACCCCGGTCGAGAACCATATGGGGGATCTGTGGTCAATTTTCGATTTCATCAACCCCGGATTGCTGGGAACATTGAAGGAGTTCAGCGGGTACGCCAAGAGACTGGCAGAACGGGAACACAATCCTTATGGTCCTTTGCGGGAGTTGGTGCGCCCGTACATTCTGCGCAGGATGAAAACCGACAAATCGGTCATCGCGGATCTTCCGGACAAGATAGAGGTCAAGGCGCACTGCACCTTGAGCCGCAAACAGGCTGCCCTCTATACCCAGACAGTGGCGGAATTGGCCAAAGCACTGAAGGAAGGTACTGATGGCATCCAGCGCAAGGGGTTGATCCTGGCGACCATGATGCGCTTGAAACAGATCTGCAACCATCCGTCTCAGTGGCTGAATGACCATGTTTGGGCCGAGGAGGAGAGCGGCAAGTTTGCCCGTCTGCGGGAGATTGCCGAGGTGGTGGCCGCGCGCCAGGAGAAGATGCTGATCTTTACCCAGTTTCGAGAGACCACGGCGCCTCTGGAGCGTTTCCTGGGGAGAATTTTTGGTCGACCGGGTTTGGTCTTGCATGGTGAGACCTTGGTGAAGAGACGCAAAGAACTGGTGCGAATCTTCCAGGAAGATGAGACCGTGCCTTTTTTTGTGCTGTCGCTCAAGGCGGGAGGGTCGGGCCTGACCCTAACCGCCGCATCGCATGTCGTGCATTTTGACCGCTGGTGGAATCCTGCCGTGGAAAACCAGGCCACCGACCGGGCTTTCCGCATCGGACAGAAGAGAAATGTTCTGGTGCATAAATTTGTTTGCCAGGGTACACTTGAGGAAAAAATCGATGCCCTGATCGAATCCAAGAAAGCGCTGACAGAAGATCTGCTGGGCGAAACGGACGAAATCAAGGTGACGGAAATGGCGGACGACGCGCTGTTGAAATTGCTCGCATTTGATTTGAACGCGGTGATGGAGGAGTGAAATCATGTCGCGCTATGGATCTGGAGGATGGGCACCCTATGTCCCGGTCGCCGAACGTCGCAGGAAGGCCATGCGCGAGGTGGAAAAAATGCGCAAGAAGGGGCAGTCCGTGGCTCCGGTCGTCATCGAAGGTTGGTTGATCGCTACCACCTTCTGGGGAAAGGCGTGGTGCGCCAATCTTGAGAGCTACCAGGATTACGAAAACCGCTTGCCACGAGGTCGCACCTATGTTCGTAATGGTTCGGTGATCGACCTGCAGATTGCATCCAAGGAAGTGCGGGCAGTAGTCAGCGGATCGTCCATCTATCAGGTCAAGGTCAGTGTCGCCGCCTTGCCTCAGGCTGTATGGCGGGCCATCTGCATGGATTGCTCGGCTGGCATTGATTCCCTGGTGGAACTGCTGCAGGGCCGCTTCAACAAGGGGGTTATGGATCGGCTCTGTCGTCAGGATAACGGACTGTTCCCGAAACCGTCCGAGATCAAGTTCTCTTGCAGTTGTCCTGATTATGCTTCCATGTGCAAGCATATCGCGGCGGTGCTGTACGGCATTGGTTCCCGGCTCGATGAAAATCCAGAGCTTCTGTTTCTTCTGCGGGATGTGAATCACGCGGATCTGCTGGCCCACATAGATACTGCCGTTCCTCTGGCCAAACAGACCCCAGCATCTGCTAGGTTGCTCGAAACCGATGATATCTCGAACCTTTTTGGCCTAGATATGGCAGAATGGAGTGTTGAGTTGGAACTTCCACAGCCATTGGCCAAAATTGTGAAGCCGATCCCATCCAAAACAGCAGCCAAGAGATCAACCAAGGCTCCAGCCAAAACGCCAGCCATGACTTCAACCGAAACAGTGGCCAAAACACCGGCCAAGACATCGGCCAAAGTTCCGGCCAAGACGTTGGCTCAGGTGCCAGAACGCAAGCCTGCCGTGGAAAAGCCAAAGACTGGCACGGCCCCAAAACGCAACTCTGCCATGGCCAACGCGACGCCAACTAAGGAACCTGAACACACGCCCGTCATTGAGGCCGAACGGAAAAAGAGTGTTCGGAAGGTGGTTGAGACCCGGATTTCCGTGCGCAATGCCGCACAGGAGTCCACCAACAGCCAGAAGCCGTTGCGGGTGCAATCCGCCGGAATTGAGTCTGTCGAAACACTGGCGCCGGATCGGAAGGCGGAACGATCCAGGAGTAACCAAAGCGATGGGGTCCCGTTCAAGTATCAAGATCCTCTCTTTCCAGAGCAGACATGGAGTGGCAAGGGGCGCAGGCCAAAATGGGTGCTGGACCATCTGAAAGCTGGAGGAGAGATGGAAGAATTGGAGGTTGGGTAATCAGCATAAAGTCGACCCCTGAAGCGGGTCACAGGGTGCACGCCGATACGAATCTGAATCCAACCGGTACGGACGAGCCTGACATTTTTCCGAAATTGGTTGCATCGGCACTGGGCTTCGACTGTTCGCAAAATCCTATTATGGCGTGAGGTTGGTCAACTCACCCCATCGGCTCACCTCATGATCAAGCTGCTTTCCTCATCCGCAGGATCGCTTCTACCGTCAGAGGCACCTTTCGGAACCCCAGTTTGACTGCTGGAACCTCACCTGTCGTCCAATGACGACGAACAAAGTTATGGTTAATCAAATGGACATCCAGCGTCCTTTACAGCCCTTCCGTGGTCTTGGCATAGGTGTTCGTTCGTCGCCGAAAGGCGCTGCGGAATGTGTCAATGAAAATAAGACACTCGTCTTCAGAATTTAATGTCGAGGCCCGTGTGTCTTCGGGCTCAATTTCCGCCCTTCGGGCGGGGGTTTTTTAGGCATTGAGGGTCTACCGTCCGAT
>JADGCJ010000130.1 GCA_015229045.1 Magnetococcales bacterium | reverse complement strand
GGATGAGGCCCCCCCCTTGCCCCCCCGCGGTCCGCTGCGTTCAATCGGGTTCATGCGGGGAATTGGGCTGCTGTCTCTGCAATATTGTGCAGCGGACCGCTTACGGCCACGTCAACGGCTAAAACCTTGGGGCTTCGCCCCAAACCCCACCGGGGGGGATAATCCCCCCCGGACCCCCGTATTTTTCCAGGAAAGTCCGTGGAACCCGCCATGGGCCCCACGGCCCTCCCCCCGCCGCTACTTCAGCAGATCCATCAACAGCGCCGGCTGCTGATTGGCCTGCGCCAACACCGCCACCCCCGCCTGCTGCAATATGGCATTCCGCGTCATGACCGACGTCTCCTTGGCCATATCCGCATCCACAATGCGGGAATGCGCCTGGGTCATGTTGTCGGAAGTGTTGGTCAAATTGGCCACCACCGACTCCAGCCGCGTCTGCATGGCCCCCAGATAGGCCCGTATGCTCGATACGCTGTCAATGGCCGCATCGATCACCGTGATGGCCGAGTTGGCCGGCGCCGCGCTGGTCCCCCCCACACTCACCAGCGGAATGCCAATCCCCGACTTGGTGGCGGAAGCAATGGTCACCGACAGGTAATCCCCCGAAGCCGCCCCCACCTGCAACCGCATGTTCAACACACTCCCCATGAGGGGAAACTGATTGTTGAACTCCGTCTTGCTGGCAATACGATCGATCTCGTCGATCAGGGCGCTCACCTCCAGTTGGATGTTGGCGCGGTCCGAAGTGGTATAAGAACCGTTCGAAGCCTGCACCGCCAGTTCACGCATTCTCTGCAACGCATTGGTCGTCTCCTCCAGCGCCCCGTCGGCCACCTGAGTCAGGGAAATGCCGTCGTTGGCATTGCGCAAGGCCTGATTCAGCCCGCGAATGCGAGAAGACAATCGTGTCGCGATGGACAACCCGCCCGCATCATCCTGGGCGGATTGCACCCGCAAGCCGGTGGAGAGCCGTTTGAAGCTCTGACCCAGCATGCGGGTGGAATCGGACAGATTCCGTTGCGCCAAGAGAGCCGCGATATTGGTGTTGATGACAAACGCCATTATCGTTCCTCCTCCGGGCAAAGGTTCATGGGACTCATCCCAACAACTTCAAGATGGATTGGGGCTGCTGATTGGCCTGGGCCAATACCGCCACCCCCGCCTGCTGCAAAATCGAACGCCGCACCAGATCCGCCGTCTCCGTGGCCATGTCCGCATCCAGAATGCGCGATCTGGCTGCGGTCAACTGGGTACCCACCGTCTCCAGATTGGCGATGGCCGATTCGAAACGGGTCTGCATCACCCCCAGATTGGCGCGAATGTCGGAGACGCTGGTCAGCGCCCCATCCATCAGGGTGATGGTGGAGGCCGCCTTGGACCAGGTGGCCCCACTGACCACCGCCAGCTCCACCCCCAGGGCGCTCTTGCCCGCCGAAGCAATGGTGACGGAGATGTACTGACCCGAATAGGCCCCCACCTGAATGCGCTTGCCATTCATCGACCCCGCCAGGAGGTACTGGTTGTTGAACTGGGTATCGGTTTTGATGCGCTCGATCTCGTCCAACAGGGCGTTCAGCTCCACCTGCAGGCTGTTGCGATCCTCGCTGGTATAGGTGCTGTTGGCCGCCTCCACCGCCAACTCCCGGATGCGCTGCAAAGCGTTGCCGGTCTCCTCCAGGGCGCTTTCGGCCACCTGCATCATGGAAACCGCATCGTTGGCGTTGCGCACCGCCTGGTTGATACCGCGAATCTGGGCCGTCACGCGATTGGAAATGGCCAGTCCCGCCGCATCGTCGGCGGCGCTGTTGACCCGCAAACCCGAGGAAAGACGGCGATAGGTCTCTCCCAGGGCATTCGTGTTGCGGTTCAGATTGCGCTGGGCGATGATCGAAGAAATATTGGAATTGATGCTGAGTGCCATGGTCTGGGACTCCCGCCTGTGTAAAACGTCGTGGATCGTGTCGCACCGTTCGCCTTCCCTGGTCAAAGTGAGTTGATCTTTGGCGTGAGGGCCAACCCATCCCTCCCGAATGTCGTACACCTGGAACCGGGCAATCCTCCGCCATCGGGTCCAAGAACCATCCCTGGCCACATTGAGTTGTTCATTATGCAGAGCCAACCCGACTCTGGTGACTTGAAGACGTTTCCCGACAGGAGGCAGGCATCGGCGTGGGGCATGGGTCAGGCGTCGTGTCGCGCCCTGACCCTCCCTGGCACACGTCGAAGCACAGCCCGCCCGAGCTTTTCGGAACGCTTCGCGCCCGCTAAAGACGCGAAATCGCCCGGAAACCCCGAGGCCTCCTGCGCGGAAAAAATCCTTGTCATTGTATGTACAGGGGTATGACCGAGACCTCGGGGCACGGCAAAGCCTTCGCCCCAGCCATCGGCCGGCGTGACATCCATGTCACCGGGAGACGCACTCCCGGCGGGATGAGCAGAAAAGATGCGCGCATGCGCGCCGACAGCGGGAATTGGATGCGACCGCCACACTCCGCCGAGCCTGGTTTCATCGCGTCCCGTGTCGTGACACCGCCGTCCAACCGCAGACCCCTTCCCGAAAAGCTGCCGACTTCCCGGAAAAACGGGTTGGAAGAGTGGCGGTACGTTTGCTCAACAAATCCCTATGCGCACCATGTTCCTGTAGATTAAGCGCCCATAAGAGCTCTCCTTTCGCGAACAACGGTAAATGGAGCTGGCGGGACACCCGCCAGCTCCGATGATCATTCGAGCAGCTTGAAGATCAGTCCGGGACTCGGAGGGCTGTGAGCCAGCAGGGCCTTGCCCCGCCGTTGCAGGATGAGATCCCTCACCCGTTTGGCATCATGCTCTCCCAGATCCTGGATATTCTCCGGGGACACCTCGCCGGACAAAGCCTCCGGCACCCGTTGCAACTGGGTCACCGAGGATTCGAAACGGCTTTGAAACAGATCCATTGCGGAACGGACGTCGGCCACGCTGTGCAGTGCGGCATCAACCGCCTGCAAGGCCTGCGGTCCCTCACTGATGCGCCCTCCGGGATTGTTGGGTCGCACCAGCTCCAGAACCTGTGCCGCCGCCTTGGCCAGGCGAATGGCAACCGAGCCATCCTCCTGCTCTCCGGTCTGAGCCATACGTCTGCCCATGACCGACTCGTCCAGCAATGAAAACCCTTCGTACTGTGTATCGTTGGCGATGCGATCGATCTCGGTCATCAACTGGCTCACCTCCAATTGCAAATGGTGGTGTTCCGGACCATCGACCGTCTCATCCCCCGATGCCGCCAGATCCCGCAGACGCTGCAAAGCTCCCAGCGTCTCTCCCAGGGCGTCGGCCGCCAACTGGGAAACGGAAATGCCGTCATTGGCATCCTGCAAGGCCTGGTTCAGGTTGCGGATACGCACACCCAGACCCGACGGAAGCGCCACCTCGTCTTCGAACCCGTGACGCTCCGTCAGACCCCGTATATCCGCCGCCAACCGCCGAAAGGTGCCCCCCAGCGCGTGGCTGTATCGCTGCGTGTCTCGCTGGGCCGCCAAGGAAACCACCTTGGCGTTTATGGATAAAGACATCGCCTTTCTCCTCGCGACGCGAAGTCCTCACTCCCTTCCACCCATCCCTGGGTTGGCTGTGGGTTGCTCATTGACAACGGGTCAACCCCACCCCGCCACCAGGGCATTGCCGGGGGAGGTCAAGCCCCCGGCAACGACCGCTGGGATACAGCTCATCACTTCAGCAGCGACAAGGCGATGGCCGGCTGCTGGTTGGCCTGGGCCAGAATCGCCGTTCCCGCCTGCTGCAAAATGCTGATGCGGGTCAGACTGGCCGTCTCGTCGGCAATATCGGCATCCACGATGCGGGAGCGGGCACCCGTGAGGTTTTCCGCCTGGTTCTGCATGTTGGCGATGGCCGATTCGAAGCGGTTCTGCATGGCGCCCAGATTGGAGCGGATGTCCGACACGCTGTTGATGGCCGCATCCACCAGCGTGATGGAGGACATCGCCTTGGAGAAGGTCGCGCCACTGACGACCAGCAGGTCGACGCCCAGACCGGAACGACCCGCCGACGCCACCGTGACGGAGACGTACTGGCCGGAAAAGGCACCGATCTGAATGTGTTTGCCCAGCAGGGTACCATCCAACAGATTCATCTTGTTGAAGGTGGTATCCGATTTGATGCGTTCCACCTCGCTCAACAACTGGTTCACTTCCAGTTGCAGGCTGTCCCGGTCACCCGTGGTATAGGTTTCGTTGGCAGCCTGCACCGCCAGTTCGCGGATGCGTTGCAGCGCGTTGGTGGTCTCGTCCAGCGCGCCTTCAGCCACCTGCAGCATGGAAATGGCGTCGTTGGCATCGCGCACCGACATGTTGAGACCACGAATCTGCGCGGTCAGACGATTGGAAATGGCCAGTCCGGCGGCGTCATCCGAGGAAGAGTTGACCCGCAACCCCGTGGACAGACGTTGAAACGTTTTGCCGAGCGCATTGGTGCTTTTGCCAAGATTGCGCTGGGCCATCAGGGACGACATGTTGGTATTGATCGAAAAGCTCATTGCAAAATCCTCCTGTCCGACCTTTTCACCCTGAAAAGGCCATGTTTCCATCCCTGGCTGGAGGTGGGTTGTTCGTTTTACAGGGCCAACCCTAGCCCTGAAGCAAACCGCTATCGCGGTGACACCTGCGCTACCCGGGGCACGTTCCGGCCCGCGTCGTCTCCTCCGTCCGTTGGAAAAGCGCGTCAACTGGTTGATTTAACGCTGATAAATTCATTGCCCGCCGCCCTTGCGGACAGAACGGATCCGTGATCAACCCCTCCATGGGTCGCATGGCGGCCCGGATGTCCGAACGGGCCGCTTTCACATCTCCTCCGGGCGCAACTCTCCCGTGGCCAACCCCTCCATGGGTCGCATGACGGCCCTGGCGTCCAGGCGGGCCGCTGCCACGTCTCGATCAGGCGCAACGTTGCCTTTTCAAGCCCTTCTCCGGGTCGCAATCCGGCCTGTTCGCTCCGTTTTTGCGGACAAACGACTCCCGTGGCCAACCCATCTCCGGGTCGCAACGCCGACCTCTCCTCCACGAGGCCGTCACGAGTCCCCGCCCCTCTGCAGGCGCACCTTCGCCGTGGCAAACCCATCCTTGGGCTGCAGATCCGGTCTCATCTCCGTACAGACCGTTTCACGATCCCGGCAACCTGACACGCGGCGTCAGGAATGTCCCGATCGGACAAAGCCTGTCAGGCCATTCCGAAGCGGACAGTCGTTGTCTCGGACGAATGTCAGGCCCTTTCCCGACCGTTTCCGTCCCATAGCCACTTTCCCTGTAGCGATAATCCTCCCTGATTGCTGGTTGTTAATTACTCAAACAATTCATCCCTGTTCAGCCCCCGATCCGGCCCGCCAGCCGACTCCACGAGCCCGAAAACAGGGAGTCCCGGACCGGGTTGCGCCAATTATACAGCAAAATTTTTGTTAATATTAATAGTTACAACATCCTCAAATATGTATTTTAAATCGATCACCCGACAGATCCGGGCAACACTCTCCTTGAACTAAAGAATCCAATCCTCTTGTTCATATCATTATCTTTATTATTTATAGACCAATCAATTATTCATCTTGAACAGTCTTTATCAAACGGGAGATGCGGGTGAGATTTCCGAAGTGTACATCCCTGTCCAGGATTTTCCACCTTCCGATCCCTCCGAAGGTGGGGGCACGCGACCCCTCCCGGAACACCGGGCAGTGCTTCCTTGCACCACCCGGCATCTCGCCACTCCGGTCATTCCACCCGCATCCGCGTTCCGTTTCAGGCCTCGGCTACCCCGATCCTTCCCTGGATCCGATCTGCCCCATCCGGCGATGGCCAGCCTCAATCGAAATGGCGTAAGCTCTCCTTCCGCCATCGCGTATCCGGTCTGCGCCGCGCCTTTTTTGGGCCGTCCTGGGCATCCTTGAACTCCTGAACCCGTTCGTAGGAGGCCATCGCATAACCTCCCAACATCCCTGCCGCTTCGAACAACATCTCCCGCAGAGATTTGCCCTTCCGGCGCTCCGTCCCTGAAGCGCCCTTATTCATGAGTCCCTTGAAAAACTCATCGAAAGCTGGACAGAAGACTCAGTGCCAGTTGCGGCTGTTGGTTGGCCTGAGCCAGGATCGCCGTTCCCGCCTGTTGCAGAATGGAGTGCTTGGCCAGGTTGGCCGTCTCCTCCGCGACGTCCGCATCCATGATGGCGGAACGCGCTCCCGTGGTCCGCTCCGACATCACCGACAGATTGGCGATGATCGACTCGAAGCGGTTCTGCATGGCGCCGATGTTGGAACGGATATCGGCGACACTGTTCAGCGCGGCATCCACCAGGGTGATGGCCGAGTTCGCCTTGGCGAAGGTCGTGCCGCTGACCACCAGAAGATCCACCCCCAGGCCGCTGCGTCCGGCGGAACCCACCGTCACGGAGACATACTGGCCGGAGAATGCCCCCACCTGCATGTGCTTGCCGGTGACCGTGCCATCCAGCAGATTCATCTTGTTGAAGGTCGAATCGGCCTTGATGCGTTCGATTTCCGACAAAAGCTGGTTCACTTCCAATTGCAGGCTGTCGCGATCGGAGGTGGTGTAGCTTTCGTTCGACGCCTGCACCGCCAACTCCCGGATGCGTTGCAGGGCGTTGGTCGTCTCGTCCAAAGCCCCTTCCGCCACCTGCAACATCGAGATGGCGTCATTGGCGTTGCGCACCGACTGGTTGATACCCCGAACCTGGGCCGTCATTCGGGAACTGATGGACAAACCGGCCGCATCATCCTTGGCGGAGTTGACGCGCAACCCCGAGGTCAGCCTCTCGTAGGTGGTACTGAGGCTGTTGGTGGTTTTGGCCAGATTGCGTTGCGCACTCAGCGCGGACATATTGGTATTGATAACCATAGACATTTTTCAACCCTCCATTAACTTTCCTTTTGTGCTTTTGGAAACGCCATCCGTGGCTCGGAGGTGGGGCATTCATTTTACAGGGCAACCCCAGCCCTGGTTTACACCCGTCCGTGGGCACAAACAGTTTTCAACGTATTACATCCAGTACGAAAAAGATGAACACCCTTTCGGAACGCCTCCTTTTGCGATACCAGACCCCATCCAAGCCGGGTCGAATCGATGTGGGATCCGGAAGGAGGCGGCGGTCTTTACATCCCCGACCGCCACCTTCCTAGCCCCGGATTACCGCCCGATCAGGCTCAAGGCCAGTTGCGGCTGCTGATTGGCCTGGGCCAGTATCGCCACACCCGCCTGCTGCAGGATCGAATGCTTGGCCAGATTGGCCGTTTCGTCCGCCACGTCCGCATCCATGATGGCCGAACGTGCGCCAACGGTCCGCTCGGACATCACCGACAGGTTGGCGATGATCGATTCGAAGCGGTTCTGCAACGCGCCGATGTTGGAACGAATGTCGGCAACGCTGTTCAGCGCGGCATCCACCAGGGAGATGGACGACATCGCCTTGGAGAAGGTGGCGCCGCTGACCACCAGGGTATCCACACCCAGTGCGCTGCGTCCGGCGGAGGCCACGGTCACGGAGACATACATGCCCGAGAAGGCGCCCACCTGCATGTGCTTGCCGTTGATCGTGCCATCCAACAGGTTCATCTTGTTGAAGGTCGAATCGGTTTTGATGCGTTCGATCTCCGACAGAAGCTGGTTGACCTCCTGCTGGATGCTGTCGCGATCCGAGGTGGTATAGGTTTCGTTCGCGGCCTGCACCGCCAGTTCACGGATGCGCTGCAGGGCATTGGTGGTCTCATCCAGCGCCCCCTCCGCCACCTGCAACATGGAGATGGCGTCGTTGGAGTTGCGCATCGCCTGGTTGATACCCCGCACCTGAGCCGTCATCCGGGCGCTGATGGAAAGACCGGCGGCATCGTCCTTGGCGGAGTTGATGCGCAGACCCGAGGTCAGGCGCTGATAGGTGGTGCTGAGATTGTTGGTCGTCTTCGCCAGATTGCGCTGGGCGTTGAGGGCCGACATGTTTGTCACGACAGAGATAGACATTTTGCACTCTCCCTGAGCAAAACAGTACTTCGTCCTTGGAATGCCCTGTCCCTGGGCTTTTATGGGCCGATCATTTTACAGGGCCAACCCAACCCTGTTGTTTTTTTCCAACCGGAAATCCGGGAAATCCTTTCCCGAAAAACCGCATCCGGCTGGTATATGTCCGATGTTCGTCACACCCGGACCACTGTGAAATGCCATCCTGCCGACACTGCTCTTCCGTGAGCCGTGGTCCGAAATCCGCCTCCCGAAGAGGATCCGCCCTGCGGACCGTCCCCTCCGTTTGCAACCGATTCGAGGACGTTGCACCTCAAATCGCGCTGACACACAACCGTTTCACGCTACGTTTTTCGAGGCCGGCTTCCCTGCCGGCGCGCTCTTCGGGCTTCCTGCCCGAACATCCCTGTCCCCTCTCGTCATCCGAAGCCTGCCGCGGTGTGATCGTGCAGCCCCCTCCATGCCCTCCGGAGTAGGACCTGTCGATTCAAGTCGCCATCGCAACCTCCTCTTGATCAAGCGCCTCACGGCGGGAAAATCCCATTCATCCCTGAGCGGTTCGCCTCCCTGCGGATATCGTTCACTCCGTAAACGATACCGTCGACTCATCCGATCCCTTCGTGCGCCGGAACTACCGCCCCAGCAACTGAAGGATCAACTGCGGCTGTTGATTGGCCTGGGCCAGAATCGACACACCGGCTTGCTGCATGATGGCGTTTTTGGTCATGGTCGCCGTCTCTTCGGCGATGTCCGCGTCCTGAATGCGGGAACGGGCGCCGGAGGTGTTCTGGGAAACATTGCTCAAGTTGGCGATCACCGACTCGAAGCGCACCTGCATGGCGCCCAGGTTGGCCCGGATGTCGGAGACGCTGTTCAGCGCCCCATCCACCAGGGTGATGGCCGACATCGCCTTGGAGAAGGTCGTGCCGCTGACCACCAGGAGGTCCACCCCCAGGCCGCTGCGGCCCGCCGAGGCGATGGTCACCGAGATGTACTGGCCCGAAAAGGCACCCACCTGCATGTGACGCCCGGTCAGCGTACCGTCCAGCAGATTCATCTTGTTGAAGGTCGAGTCGTTTTTGATGCGCTCGATCTCCGACAGCAGCTGGTTGACCTCCATTTGCAGACTGTCGCGGTCCGTGGTGGTGTAGGTGTCGTTGGA
>JADGCJ010000012.1 GCA_015229045.1 Magnetococcales bacterium | reverse complement strand
GCAGGAGGGTCGGCAGGAGGGTCGGCAGGAGGGTCGGCAGGAGGGCCTGTTGGAAGGCAAGGCGGAAACACTGAGGCGCCAGTTGCAACACCGCTTCGGTACTCTGCCCGATTGGGCCGGAGAGAAGATCACCAAGGCCGATCTCTCCTCCCTGGAAGAGTGGACCCTGCGCATTTTTGATGCCCGATCGCTGGATGAACTGTTCTCTTCAGGCAAAGTATAATAAAGCATATAATATTTAAGCAATATTCATGCCAATATGCAGTTGATGCGAGAACGAGGCAGCAAGGAGGGGGCGACGAGACAGTACGTGTTGGGTATGGTGAGAAGCCGACGACGCGGCTAACGAAGTTGTCGCGATGAATGCAAATTGGTATCAGACTCTGCGGCGAACAAAAACCCGACGCCCGACCCCTCCTTCCGCAAGCACGGAGAAGAGAGCCGGGCGTCGGTTACGTTGCACAGGTACCACAAGGGGGGCACAGACCCGATCAGGCCGCTTTTCTGGCAACCTGCCTGCGAACAACCTCCTGGAGGCGGCGCATGGGTATAGGTAACGTTTCCGCTGCGGTCGTGAGGAGGTAGTTGTCCAATCCGCCTGCCCGATCGATGGTACGGATGAACCGGGTGGAGATGGTGGTGTTGATAAAACGCCCCAGTACCACACTGAACATCGACTTTTTTTGAACGTTGGACATCCATTTCCGTTTGGTCTTGCGGTTGGAATGGGATACTTTATGTCCGGTAAGAGGCGGCTTGTCGCCGAGCGTCAGTTTTCTGGCCACGGAAATTCTCTTTGGCTTGGAGAGGTTGGAACCTGAAAAGAGTGTCTCATCAGCGGCGAAGTGTAGCAAAGGGTTGACCCGGCCACAAGGGAAGGCGGAAAATCGTCGGCCGAGGTGAGTGTGGGGTCAAAGTCAGGGAGAGCGGAGTTTGCGGCATGCTGAGTATCGATACGACCAGAAAAATGGCGGATTTGATCCAGGAACACCCTGAAGTTGGGGCCATTCTGGCAGAGATGGGGATTGAGTGCGGCAATTGCCTGGCATCCCAGGTGGACACCCTGGAAGATGTGGTCAGAATGTATAAGCTTGACATGAAGCAGCTCTTGCTGAAAATGCGTGACTATGTTGAGGCTGGACAAAAGGGAAACCTCGTAAGCACCCCTGATCCGAAACAGACAGGATCGGTTTGAACAAAAAGCTGTCAGGGTCTTGAAAATGGGCGAAACCCTAATCACATTGAGGATGGATTGACCGGGCCATGTTGCGGAAGTTTTGGAGTGGGCTGTTGCAAACAAGAGGTTGCCGGATCGTGTCGGTTTCGTGTTGGCTGGCTGCGTTCAGCCTGTCGGTGGCGGTCTCCGGCTGCGCGGCCTCCTTGATGGGAGAGAGCCAAACGCCAGCCACCACGACGGGTAAAAGTGTCGAGGGGGCCGGCGATGCGGACCGATTCGTCGCTCAACTGGAGAACTCCTCCCAGGATAAGGATGTGATGCTCCAGTATCTCATGGGCTTCATCCACTTGCGGGAGCGTCGTTACCAGGAAGCCGAGGATGCCTTTACCCGCGTGGCGGATCTTGATACCAAAACGGTCGATGTTCGCGAGATCGTCGCGCAGCTGGCAACACAGCGAGGGGATCTGGAAAAAGCCACGGTCTATGCCAAAGCGGTCGTCGCCCTGGACCCAAAACGGGAAGGCACCCGCCTGCTGCTTGCCTCCCTGCTGCGCACCTTGCAAAAATTGCCGGAGGCTGCCGAGCAGTATGAATATTTGATTCGTACCGGGGAGAGTGCCGATCAGGTCCGCCTGTTGCTGGCACCCCTTTACGGTTTGATGAAAAATCCGCAGAAGGCACGCCACGTCCTTGAGCCGTTATTCAGCAAACCCGGCTTTGTCTGGCGGGCACATCTGGCGATGGGTCGGGTCTATATCGATCAGGACGATGACGGAAAAGCACTTGCGGCCTTCCAGGAGGCCAGGCGCCTGGAGCCGGATCAGATCGAGCCGGTACTGGCCCTGGGCAGCCATCTCCAAAAAATGGACCGCCAAACCGAAGCCGAAAAGGTTTATCGTGACTATCTGAATGGAAATCCGGGCAGTCGGGTGGTTCATACGCGCCTGGGACGGTTGATGTTGACCCAGGACAAACGCCAGGAGGCTTTGGAACAGTTCCAGGCGGTCACCCGCCTCGCGCCCGAGAGCATCCAGGCCCGGTTGACCACGGCCCTGATCCTGCTCAGTCAGGGGGCCTTCCAGGATGCCTTGAAAGAGCTGCGATTGGCACAGGCCCTTCAGCCGGAAAACACCGGCATCCTGTTCTATCTGGGGCAGGCACTGGAAGCCATGCAGCGGCGGGACGAGGCAGCGAGAATTTTCGAAAAAATTCCCAAAGGGGAACCGTTTTACATGGAGGCGCAGATTCGTCTCTCCTACCATGAATCCACCCACGGCAAAGGGGCTGTGGCCGTGGAGCGTGTGCGCCGTCTGGTCAACGAGTTTGGCGACAAGGGAGAGGTCTTTCTGGCGGCCAGCATCCTGATGTTGCAAGAGAAAGACTATTCAGGCGTGGTGGAGATGGCCAACCGCGGCATCGCCCTGGATCCGAGCCAGACCCGGTTGGTGTTCAATCGAGCCATGGCCTACGATAAACTGAAACGATGGGCCGAAGCGGAAAAGGATTTGTTGGACTATCTGGCAGTCAACCCGGAAGATCCTCAGGCACTCAACTACCTGGGTTACTCCTGGGCCGAACGCAACGAAAATCTGGATAAATCTTACGAGTATCTCCTGAAGGCCGTCAAACTGGCTCCCGGCGATGGGTTCATCACCGACAGTCTGGGTTGGATTCTCTTTCGTCTCAACCGCCTCCAGGAGTCTCTGGCCACAATGCGCGAAGCGGTGCGTCTGGAACCCAAGGATCCAACCATCAATGAACATTTGGGTGACGTGTTGATGGCCAATGGACAACTTCAGGAGGCGCTCGCCATCTGGCAAAAAGCCCTGGACCTGGATGCGGATAACCATCTCTTGCGGGAAAAAATCCGAAAAAATGCCCAAAAAAACCCCGAATAAGGCTGAGCCTGGGCGTTTTGCCCGGGGCAATGCCTCGTGGAGCAGTGGCAACACGGCTCTTAGGGTGCTCCTTCTTGGCCTGATTCTCTTCGGAGGGGGGTGTGCCACCCTTCCCGGAGAGAGCGGAGGGGAGCGCCCCTCCGGGGGAGTTGCTGGCCGTTACCAGGCCGATCAGGCGTTGCGGCGCGGCGGCTTTCTGGCATCCGGGTGGCGCGTGGAGGGCACCCTGGATATGGACACCCCGAAAATATTGCGCAGAAATCGCATGGCGTTGTGGGGAGGGGGTGTCGAGTGGGCCCGCCTGGTTTTGTTCGGTCCCTTTCACGATACGGCGGGCGAACTTCAATTGAGTCAAGAGTGGATTCGTTTGTCCGATCCGGGCAAGCGGGAGGTGGTGGAGGTTCCGGCTACAGTCGCGGGGATGCACCATTTGACAGGTCTGGCCCTGTTGCCGGGAGAGTTGCTGGAGTTGATCCAGGCGCGGGCAGAGGTCAAGGCAACCGTCACCACCGAAAATGAAAAAACCACGTGGGCCAATACCACAGCCGGAGAACGTCTGCTCCTGGATCCGGCCAATGGTCGCCTTCTGGAACGCCATGGCCGTACTCCGGATGGAACCTCCTTTGCGGTGACCTACCAGTGGGAAGATCATCCGACGGAAGGGGTGACCATGCCTGAACAGGTTTCCGTCCGGCTTGGCGAGGATGCCAAGTTCGTCGTGCGCCTCCGTGCCTGGTCAGCCAATGACGGCGCAATGAACCGTACTGCCGGTCCCGGAATGATCCCGGACGGTTTTTCAGTACGGCATCCCCTGGAGTGATGGCTTCGTGACCACTCCTGCCATCTTCTCGGCCCCGGCCAAGGTCAATCTCGCTCTGCGCGTGGTGGGGCGGCGACCGGATGGGTATCACCTGTTGGAAACGGTGATGACCTTTTTTCCCTGGCACGATCGCCTGGCCTTTTCGCTTGGGGGAGAGGCTGTTCGGGTGGATTGTCGCCCGGCGGCCACAACCTCTCCCGAGGAAAACCTGGCTCATCGAGCAGCGGAAAGCCTGCGTCGTGTCACAGGCTGTCGTCTCGGGGTACACATTCTGCTGGAAAAATCCATTCCGGCCGGTGCCGGCCTGGGTGGCGGCTCCTCGGATGCTGCCACAACCCTGCTGGCATTGAATCAATTGTGGAATCTGGGGCTGTCTGCGGAGGAGTTGATCCCTGTTGGCCTGGCGTTGGGCGCCGACGTGCCCGTTTTTCTGGGCGGGCAGGCGGCCTTGGCCGAAGGGGTGGGAGAGCGCCTGACCTTTGTGCCGCAATTGCCCCTGGTGCATCTGGTTGTGGTCTATCCGGAAGTCGCTCTTTCGACACAATTGGTGTTTGGACGCTTTGCCGGACGATTGACAAATCATGCGACCCCGATTAGCATCCCTGACGCTCGTCGTGGCGAGAGTGTTCTCGGACTGCTGGAAAATGACTTGGAGTCCGTGGCCATGGAAATGGCTCCGGTGATCGGTCAAGTCGCCAGAGTGTTGCGAAGTGTGGGTGCTTCGATTGCGCGTATGTCCGGCAGCGGCACGGCGGTGTTTGGGGTATTCGCGGATTTGAACGAGGCCACCCTGGCAGCAGAACGTATCGGGGAGCGGTACCCCGAATGGCGAGTGATGAGCGCAACGACGTGCAACCAGCATCCATTTGCCGCTGAATGGGAGCGTCACTTGCCGGGTACCTGATCTTTTTTCAATCGCGTCGATTTTTTAATGTTGGGCCGTCGCCAAGCGGTAAGGCACCGGATTTTGATTCCGGCATTCCCAGGTTCAAATCCTGGCGGCCCAGCCACTCATTCGTGTTTCACCTGGTCTGTTGTTTCTGCATTGGCATGAATCCCTGGCCTGGATGGCCTGGATTCGGCGTCCCCTTGAACTCAGGTTGGTGGATTGGTCATGTCCATTCAGAAAATGTGCCTCTTTTCCGGAACGGCCAACCCCGATTTGGCCGAGAAGATCGCCGGATACCTGATGGTTCAGGTAGGCAATGCCTCGGTGAGGAGGTTTTCCGACGGAGAGATCTTCGTCCAGATCAATGAAAATGTCCGGGGCCGGGATGTTTTTGTCATTCAGCCGGTGTCCGCCCCCGCCAATGACCATCTCATGGAACTGCTCATCATGGTCGATGCCCTGCGCCGGGCCTCGGCCGGGCGCGTGACCACGGTCATTCCCTACTATGGCTATGCGCGCCAGGATCGCAAAGAGGCAGGCCGCACCCCCATCACCGCCAAGCTGGTGGCCGATCTGCTGCATGCCGCCGGAGTGCAGCGGGTGTTGACCATGGATTTGCATTCGGGTCAAATCCAGGGCTTTTTCAACATGCCGGTGGACAATATTTTTGCCACCCCGGTCCTGCTGGGGGCGCTCCGCGAACGCGGTGTGGAAGATGCCGTGGTGGTCTCTCCGGATGTGGGCGGGGTGGTGCGTGCCCGCTCCTACGCCAAGCGCCTCAATCTGGATCTGGCGATCATCGACAAGCGCCGCCCGGCCCCGAACATCGCCGAAATTCACCATATCATCGGCGATGTGGTGGGCAAGGAGTGCCTGATCGTCGATGACATGGTGGATACTGCCGGAACCCTGACCAAGGCCGCCAATGCCCTGATTGACCACGGTGCCCGGTCGGTGGTATCGGTCTGTACCCATGCCGTGCTCTCCGGGCCGGCTGTCGACAGGATCGAAGAGTCGCAACTGACGGGCCTGCTCGTCACCGACACGATCAAGTTATCCCCCCGGGCAGCGGCCTGCACAAAAATCAAGGTGGCGACGGTCTCCAATCTGCTCGGCGAAGCCATCCGTCGCATCTCCGACGAAGAGTCGGTCAGCTCGCTGTTTGTTTGACCCACCCAGATCGGGAAAGATCCAGCCGACTCTCGGCACCCCTGGAGGCCGGTGATCGGCACGATGGATCCTCGCCCCGATCGGCAAGACACATCAAGAAAGGAAGAGACAATGGCACAGATCAAAGCCTACGCACGCATCGGGACCGGCAAGGGGGTGGCCCGTAAGCTGCGACGTGATGGCAAGGTTCCAGCGGTACTCTACGGTGCCGGTCAGGAGAACATGAACATCTCCATGGAGCGCAAAGAGTGGAACATGCTCATGGAGGCCGAGGGGCGGGCGCTGCGTACCCATCCGCAAAACCTGGTCATGGAGGATGGTCGACGCATTGCCGTTCTGGTGCGCAGCTCCCAGCGGCATCCGGTCACCAGCCAGACCGAGCATGTGGATTTTCTGCGTTTCGATCCGACTCGGCGCATCGACATCATGATTCCGGTGGTGATCAAGGGGGAGGCCGAATCTCCGGGTATCAAACGGGGTGGCATGGTGCAGGCCGTGCGCCGGGAGCTGCACGTCCAGTGTCGCGCCGATCATATCCCCGAGTGGATCGAAGTCTCCGTGGCCGGCCTGGAGATTGGCGATTCCATCCATATCCAGGATATCAAGCTGCCGGATGGGGTTGAGGTGCATGCCGAGGACAACTTCACGGTGGCCGCCGTGGTGGGTGTCCAGGCCGAAGAGGTCGATACCCCGACAACAGAGGCCGAAGCCACCACCGCCACGCCGGGTGGTGATGCAGAGAAAGAGTAGAAACCCCGTACCGGAGCGCTGTTCTCTCCCATGTTTCTTCTGGTCGGATTGGGCAACCCCGGTGATCGCTACCGGGCGACCCGCCACAACCTGGGCTGGGATGCCGTCGCCCGTCTGGTCGATCACTTTGGCCTGAGGCGTGATGGCTCCCGGTTTCGGGGGCATTGGGGAAGCGGGCAGGTTGATGATCAGCGGCTCTTCTGGCTTTTGCCAGAGACCTACATGAACCTCTCCGGTGAGGCCGTGGGCGAGGCGGTGCGCTTCTACAAATTGCTGCCGGAAGAGGTGATCGTTTTTCATGACGACATGGATCTTCCCCTGGGCAAGGTGCGCATGAAGGCCGGTGGCGGCAATGCCGGGCACAATGGCCTCAAATCCATTCAACAGGTGTTGGGGACACCTGCTTTCGTGCGGGTGCGTCTGGGGGTGGGGCGACCTGCCGCCGGGATGGATCCGGTGCGTTTTGTCCTGGAACCCTTCACCGGCAACGAGCGGGAGATTGTCGATTCCCTGCTGGCTCTTCTGCCAGGATCTCTTTCCTTTCTTTTGCGGGGCGATCTGCCCGGGGCGATGAACCGACTGGTCAATCCCCCGGCAAAGCCTGCCAGTCCAAAATGAGGCACCCATGGCCCTGAAATGTGGTATCGTCGGTCTGCCCAATGTGGGCAAGTCGACCATCTTCAACGCCCTGACCGCTGCCGGGGCGGCCATGGCCAACTATCCTTTCTGCACCATCGAACCCAATGTCGGGGTGGTGGCGGTGCCTGATCAGCGCTTGCAGGAGTTGACCGGGCTGATCCAACCCAAGGCGACAGTTCCCACCAGCATGGAGTTTGTCGACATTGCCGGGTTGGTCAAGGGGGCGAGTCGCGGCGAGGGGTTGGGCAACCAGTTTCTCGGCCATATTCGCCAGGTGGATGCCGTGGCACATGTGGTGCGCTGTTTTGAGGATCCGGACATCACCCATGTGCATGATCGGGTCGATCCTGCCTCGGATATCCAGGTGATCGATACGGAGTTGATGCTCGCCGACTTGGATGCCACGCGCCGCCGCCTCGACAGCACAGGCAAGAAGATTCGTTCCGGCGAAAAAGAGGCGCTTTTTTTGGCCGCTGTTTGTGAAAAAATCGCTGCCGGTCTCGATGCCGGGGTGCCGGTGCGGCGTCAGGATTTGTCTGCCGAAGAGCGGGAGGCGGCACGGGAGTTGTTTCTGTTGACCGCCAAGCCGGTTTTATATGTGTGCAACGTCGCCGAGGGCGAGGTGGCCACCGCCCAGGAGCCTGGCAAGCATCCCCTGGTCGATGCCGTGCGTGCCATCGCCGCCGAAGAGGGGGCGGTGGTAGCCGTGTTGTGCGGCGCCATCGAGGCCGAAATTGCCGAGTTGCAGGACGAGGAGAAAAAGGCCTTCCTGGAAGATTTGGGGCTGGCCGAAGCCGGCCTGAATCGTCTGATCGCCTCGGCCTACTCCCTGTTGGGATTGATCACCTATTTTACCGCCGGACCCAAGGAGGTTCGCGCCTGGACCATCCATCGTGGCGACACCGCCTTCGATGCCGCCGGGGTGATTCATACCGATTTTCAGAAGGGATTCATTCGGGCGGAGGTGATCGCCTACGCCGACATGATCGCCTGCGGGGGCGAAGCGGGGGCGCGTGAAAAGGGCCGCCTGCGCCTGGAAGGCCGTGATTATCGCGTCGCCGATGGCGATCTCATGCACTTTCGCTTTAATGTGTGAGGGGTTGCGGCGGGAGATGTGAACTCCTGTTGCGCATTCTCAGGCGTCGTCTCTCCGACCTGCCCGCCTGAATCGAACCGAAAATCCTTGCCGCCGATCTCGACACCCTGGATCGATGGATGGATCGGGCGCTGGATGGCTGCTCATTGCAGGATGTCTTTGCTGACGAGGAAGATTCCTCTCAATCAGCTAATCAGCTATACCGATGACGAGCGCCAGCATGTGGTTGAGAGTCATCAAAGCGTCGTCGTCGATGCGTCCGATGACAGCACCGCATTTTGCACGTGGCATGGCAACGATCTTATCAACCATGATTTGTGATCGCAGCTTTAAACCGTTCGTTATGCTTGGTTCGACAAGCAAACGAAACAACGGAGCATCCACAAGCGTACTGGTAAAAAGGCTCACCAATATACGCTGTCTGTTGACCTCAATCGGTCGGACTGAATGACGACAGCGGGGCGTGGCTTTCCATAATCGCCGGATGCGGAAACCGTGACAATATCGCCCCGCTTCACGGCTCAGGCCACACGAACGCAGCCTCGATGAAAGCAAGAGCCTCCTTCTCCTCCGGACGGCCTCCAAGCAGATCGGCTTGCCGTTTTGCCTCTTTTTCAAACCCAGGTTGACGGGTATCAGGAACCCAGATCCGCAAAAGTCTCATGCCCTTGCTGTGTCGAATCGGGTGGTTGCGCTGAATCTTGCCCAACCCGTCTTCTGTTGTCGTTCTCTTTGTACGTGGCATGACCCCTCCGATCAGTCGTGCAACACTGCAACAAAAGCAGTGGCCACATCTCACGCCAAAAACGCCGGCATCAACCCATACCCCGGATCGAAGGTACGCGAGCCGGTCTGCAACAATCTTTCGTCGTAGGCGGTATTGTGATCGGGAGCGATACCGCTGCCAAACAGGGCAAAGGGAACCAGATCCGAATTGTGGGTCTTGGTGGCAATGGGGGTCGGATGGTCAGGCAGAGAGAGCGCCCGAAAAGGCTCTCCCCTCTGCGTCAATCCCTCCAAAACGGCACCCACCACCAGGGCATCAAAATCCTCGATGGCCTTGATCTTGTAATCCAGCCGACCCGCATGCCCTGCCTCGTCAATCCCTTCGACATGCACAAACATGAGGTCATGGCGCGTCAACCCTTCCAGGCAGGCGCGAGCCTTGCCCTGGTAGTCGGTATCGATCCAGCCCGTGGCCCCGGGGACATGAATCACCTCCATGCCAATATGCGCAGCGATCCCCCGCATCAAATCGACGGCGGAGATCATACCACCGCTGATACCAAATTTTTCCCGAAAAGCCATCAGACCAGGCCTGCGCCCCTGCCCCCACAACCAGATGCTGTTGGCCGGCTTGCGTCCCGCTGCCCGCCGCCGCTGGTTGACCGGGTGGTCGGCCAGAATCTTCCAGGACTCCTCCATCAGGTGGAGGATGGTTGGTGCATCGGTACCGGAGGGGAGATGCCCGGCGATGGGACGGTCGGAGATGTCATGCGGCGGCACACAGCGCAGCTGCTCGCGACCACCACGCCACACCAAAAGATGGCGATAACTCACACCAGGATAAAAATGCAGCTGGTCGCTTCCCAGTTCTTGTTGAATATATTCAATTAATTCCGTAGCTTCGGCGGTTGTTATGTGGTCCGCTGCAAAATCTTCCATAATCTGAAAATCTGCGGAGAGGGAGACCAGATTGCAGCGGAAAGCCACATCCTCAGGATGCAACGTCACCCCCATGGCAGCGGCTTCCAGGGGACTCCGGCCCGTGTAACCACGGGTGACGTCGTAGCCCAGGACACCCAGGTTGGCGACATCGCTGCCCGGGTAGTATCCATCGGGGGTGTTTTTCGACCAACCGCCGACCCCTTCCCGAACCATGCGGTCCAGATGGGGGGTTTTGGCCACCATCAGGGGCGTTTTGTCGTCGAGTTCCGGTATGGGCCGGTCGCTCATGCCGTCGCCCAAAAAGATGACATACTTCATCCTGGTTTCCTTGCAACACCGACAGGGCCACACCCTCAGGAGAAAAGGGGGGCCATGCAAGGCCCCCCCTGTCAACACACGTCAGACCAACAGGCAGACCATGGTACTCAGCGCAACAAATCCTTGACCACATCCCGTTCCTGACGCAATTCATTCAGGACGTGATCAAATTTGGCTTTGCCAGCCGGGGACATGGCGAGTCCCTCGACCACTTTCACCGTGCCATCCCCTTTGGCCTGGAGGGGATAACCAAAAATCAACCCCTTGTCCACGCCGTACTCACCCTTGGAGCAGATGGCCGACGAGAACCAATCACCCGCCGGAGTGGCCGAGATGGTCCGTTTGACCGCATCCAGGGCGGCATTGGCGGCGGAAGCGGCACTGGAAGCCCCACGCGCCTTGATGACCGCCGCACCCCGATTCTGGACATCCTTGGTGAAGGCCTCTTTCAGCCACTGCTCGTCGGAGATCACCTCCAGGACCGGCTTGCCTTTGATGCGGGCATTTTCATAGTCCGGATATTGATTGTTGGAGTGGTTGCCCCAGATGGTGACATTGGTCACCTGGGTCAGAGGCACATTGGCCTTCTTGGCGAGCATGGTTTTGGCCCGATTCTGGTCAAGAGACATCATGGCCTGGAAGCGATCCTTGGGAACGTCGCTGTTGTTCATGGCGATGAGGCAGTTGGTATTGCAGGGGTTGCCCACCACGAGGACCTGGACATCGGAGGCGGCCTTGTTCAGCGCCTTGCCCTGGCCGACAAAGATGGGACCATTGACCTTGATCAGGTCGGCCCGTTCCATGCCAGGTCCACGCGGACGGGAACCCACCATCAAGGCCCAGTTGATGCCATCGAAGGCCACGTCCGGATTGTCGGTGGCCACGATCCCCTGAAGAAGAGGAAATGCGCAGTCGTCGAGTTCCATCACCACGCCCGACAGAGTACCCATGGCGGGCGGAATTTCCAGCAATCTCAATTCAATCGGCCGGTCCTTGCCAAAAATCTCTCCCGACGCCAAACGAAACAACATACTGTACGCAATTTGTCCCGCAGCACCCGTTACAGCAACGCGGATTGGATCGGCCATACGTTACACTCCCTCAAATCTGGAATTAACCTTTACGTCGATGAGGCAAAAGTTCCATGATGCATCATCGACCATGGACACGTTCTCTTTCCTTGCCGACTTGGCCATGACCACCCTTCGGTGCGGCCAGTCGCCTTTCAGAGAAAAGAACACTCTACCCAAACCTCCCTATGCTACTCAAAAAAATACTCTTCCTCAAGGAATCCTTCGAGCGCGACGGCCGCCAGCCCCTCGGCATTCGCTTGACAACCGATCAGGCGAAGGAGGTTCGCTGGGAGCTGCATCAACTGTACGGCTTTGATCCCGGACCGGGTTTGATGCCTCTTTACGGCATGGAGATCCTGGCCACCGACGCCAAGGAACTCGCCCTCCTGGAGTAGTCCCCTCCCCGACCGCTACCCTACTCACCCTTGATCTGAATGTAGTCGACCATTTTGGCGACGCCGGGCATTTTCTGGAACAGGTCGGCGACACGATCCCTTTCACTCTGGCTGACGGCCCTGCCCAGAAGGTAGACCGTGTTGCCCTGGGTTCGCCAGCGATAGTTGACGGGACGGATCCCTTGGGTCATGGCCAGGCGCTCTTCGATGCCGGTCAGATCAGCCGGTTTGGTGTAGATTGGACCCCGGACGGTCGGGGAGAGGCCCCGGGATGGCGGGGATTTCTGCTTCCATGAGGCGGGTTTGCGCACCGGGGAGTCCTGAGAAGAGACAGCCTCTGCGGATGAAGGCATGCGCATGTGATCGTACATGACCCGAATGTGGGGATGGGCACGCAAAAAACGGCGAATCTCCTTGTGCAATCCCGGGGAGGAGTTATCCAGGTTGCCGATCAGCATGACGCGTCCTTCCCAGACATCCACATGGACCTCCTGGTCCGGAACAGTGATGCGTTTTTGGAAAAACTGCGTCAGGAGCTGTTCCATCTCGATGTCGGCTGCACGGTCGCGGGGCAGGCGGTTGTCCTGAATAAGCTCAACGGAAGCCTCTTTGGCAAGCGCGCCGCTCTGTTTGTTCTCCCTCGCCTGACTGGTATCGCTTGCGTCGCGGGCAAGGCTGGCATCGACGACGGCATCGTTCCCCTTGTCGCCATCAGGTGTGCGCGCCTGGACAGGGACGTTGTCGGCGGAAAGAAAGGGGGGCGGCTCCCAGGCTGCGGGCGTCGCGCAACCATGAATGGCAAGAGAAGCGAGAATAGCGGTCACCATCCGAATTCCACGAAGTGAAAAAATATCCATGAATATCAAACACCTTTTCGTTATGGCACGATGTGTCATGTATTCCGCGTAGCCGCAGAAGATCGATTGCCGATCCAGGCCAGCAACAGCAGAAAGGCGAAGACCACGATCCAGGCCGAGCCGGTACGGCGGTAGAGGGTGGACCCCATCGGTCCCGGGGGAATGCTTGCCTGCACCTGATCGCGCTGATTGGGAGAGATGCGGACCACCTCCCTGCCCGTGGCATCGAAGGCAGCGGAAATGCCGGTATTGGCCACCCGAAACATGGGCAGACGGGTCTCGACAGCACGCATGCGGGCCATGGCCAAGTGCTGAGGTTTGGCCGCTTCGCCAAACCAGCCATCGTTGGTGACGTTGATCAGCCAGCGGGCGCCAGCCTCGGCGAGCTGGCGCACCTCCTCGGGAAAAATGGTCTCATAGCAGATCAGAATGCCCAGATCCCCTTTTTCCCAGGCCATGGGAAAGGGACCGGGACCGGGAATGAAATCATCCCCGCCACCCGTGAGTTTTTCGATCGATTTCGGCACCAGCCAGCGCGCCGGAATAAACTCGCCAAAGGGAACCAGGTGGTGTTTGTCGTAGCGGCGATCCATACTCCCCGCATCGGTCATCAAGACAACGCTGTTGAAAAAGCGCCAGGTGCGCTCGCCTTTATTCTCTTCCGGGTTGGCGGTCGGTACGCCGGTCAGAATGGGTGCGCCAACCTGAGCACTGAGACGACCTAGACGCTCCAGATAGGCCGTGTTGAGTTGCAGAAAAAACGGCACAGCCGTTTCCGGCCAGATGACCAGATCCACCGGAGGCGAAATGGCGCGGGTCAGGGAAAAATAGGCTTTCATGGTCTGGTCCTGGTTTTCCGGGATCCATTTCATGCTTTGGGCGATATTTCCTTGAACCAGGGCGATCCGCAGGGGTGTAGTGCCGGGCGCAGAGATTGAACGATTCAGGGTGTCGAGGCGCCACAGGCCGTAGGAATGGGCGGCAGCCAGAGTGACTCCCGCCAGAGTCAGGGCCAGAAACGTCCCCCCCCAGGGAATCGGACGCCGCCAGGGAACCACCAGCGCAGCCCCTAAAAACACCGTCAACCAGGAGAGAAGAAAAACCCCCCCCAGATCAGCGATCTGGAGAATCGTCTCTCGGGGAGACCAGGCATAACCGGCCAGGTTCCAGGGGAAGCCGGTGAAAAGCCAGGTACGGATCCATTCTGTCAAGGTCCACAGGGCAGGTGCCGCAAGCAGGACAAACAGGGGACGACGCACACACGAAGGCAGCAAGGCACCAAACAGGGCAGGATAGATCCCCATCACGGCGGCCAGGAGGAAGAGGATCAGATAGGAGGGTATCCAGGGAATGCTGCCGTTGTCATGCAGGCTGGTCAGAAGCCATGCGAAACCCAGGTTGAAATGGCCCAGACCAAAACAAAACCCCACTATCGCGCCTTGCCGCCAGGTGACCCCTTCGAGCAGACGAATCAGAACAGCCATGGCCAGAACCAGCCACAGCGGTTCGGAAACGGGGGCAAACCCCCCCACACCGATCACCCCGGCCAGCAGAGCCAGGAGTGGTCTGGCCCAGGTCGTCGCCTTCCATGCGTTCATCCTTGTTCCCCAGGTCACCAGTCGCGATTGCACTCCGGGGAATCATACCGGAACACGGTCGGCCAGGGGAGTCTTTTGCAGCAACCGGGGGGCCATTTCGCGGAAAATTTACTGGCCATGATTTATATGTATTTGTTTTTATATATGTTTTATCTAGTAGATCAAAATATTGGTGTCCAGGGTAAATCTCTCACCGTTCATGCAGATCATCCCGTCGCATGGAAGTGTCGGCGAAAGAATGGCCGTGTTCAAGTCACCCCCACCGCACAATCCGCCACCCCTTCTCCTGGGCAATCCGCCGCAGGGTGGAGGTGGGGTCCACGGCAAAGGGGTGGCAGGCAGCGGAGAGGATGGGCAGATCGGCCTGATGGTCGGAGTAGACAAAAGCCTGGGTGTCGGCCAGCTTCGCCCCGAGGTGGTGGTCCAGGGCGATCCATTTATCGGTACCGAGGCAATTGGGCGAGGTCAACTCCCCTCTGAAGATCTCCCCCCCCGGAACACCGTCCCGGGCGGTCCAATCGGTGCGGGTGCAGACCACCTCATCGATGCCAAGCCTCCGGGCCAGGGGTATGACATAAAGATCGAGGCTGGCCGTAGCCAGGATGATGCGACGCCCGGCATCACGATGCAACGCCAACTCCTGAAGCGCACCCGGCTTGAGCCAGTTGCGAACCAACTCCTCGACGGTGGCATCGATCCAGCGCTGCACGGTGGAACGAGGCACCCCCCCCGCCAGATGTCCAAGAAACTGCCCTTTCAGCCAGCCATTGCCACGACGGCCACTCGCGAACAGCAGAATGGCCCACAACAGCCACGGCAATCGCCCCCAGCGACCAGGACGCCGCACCACGATGTGCCGCAAAAAGATGCGGTAGGTGTCACACGCCGTGATGGTCTTGTCCAGATCAAAAACGGCCAGGGGATCTTGTTGGGGATTCACGGCCTGGGAGGAGATATCTGGGGTGGGATGTAGGACCAGAGCCGGGTACTCTCTTTGAAATAACTCCAAAAAATGACCAGAATACCCAAAAACATCAAATATTCAGGTATGTGCAGACGATCACCCAGAATGCCGATCACACCACAGACCAAAGACATTCCGGTCATGAACACCACCGTGCGATTGACCGACCACCCCAAATGCAGAAGCAGATGGTGAAAATGTTTGCGGTCGGCGGCAAAGGGAGGGCGTCTTTGCAGAACACGCCGCAGCAGGACGCTGAACATGTCGATGAGGGGCACGGCAATCAACCAGACGGCCGTCACTGGCCGCAGGATGCGCTGCTCCCCCTGGGTCAGATAGACCATGAACCAGGCGAGGGCAAAGCCCAGAAAAGTGCTGCCAGCATTACCCATGAACAAGGTGGCGGGTCGCCCGAACCAGCGCATGTTGAATCCCAGAAAGGGCAGCAAGACCACGACGAAGGTCATGGCCAGCAGGGCCGTGTTCCAATGACCGGCCTCCACGGAGAGGATGACGATCAGGGTGAAGGAGACCAACCCGAGAGACCCTCCCAGGCCATCAAGGCCATCCACCATGTTGACGGCATTGATCACGCCTACCACGCAAATCACCGTGAAGAAAACCATCCACCCGCCAAGATAAATGGGACCGAGAGCAAAAAGATCGCCCAAGTAGACGATACCCACCCCACTCCACCAGGCCATGATCACCGCGACCATGATATGCACCAAAAAACGCAGAGTCACGCTGAGGTTCATGTAATCGTCGAGAACACCCACCAACACCAGAATGGTCATCACCACAAGCAGGTAGGATGCCTCCGGAAGCTGCAAATCGAGAAAAAGAAACGCGGCCAGCAGGCCCAGATACATGCCTGCCCCGCCAATCAAAGGCTTGTCACCCTCATGAATCTTGCGCGCATCGGGGTGGTCGACAAGGCCAACGCGATGCGCCAACGAACGCCCCATCAACAAGGCCAGAAAAGTGACCGTCGATCCCAACAACAGACCCGTCAAGGCGTTCCATACCATCGACTGTGCCAAACCCGTCACCCCCCAGTTTTTTTCTGCTGCAAAACCAACTCCGGCGCACCAAGTTAACCAGATAGCCAAGGTGAAGAACAAGGTTTGACGTAGCTCCGGGCATCGTCAATTGTCAGCATCGCCATCCATTTTCCTTGTCACATGACCCGGTTGGTATACACTGGGAACGGGCGTGGAGGCTGTGCGGCCAAAGCTCCCTCTCCTATGAATTTTTTTTCAGGATAGTGTTTGATCATGGTTGACGACAACTCCGGCAAGCCGCGTTCCCCACCCCCTGCGTTGGCTTCTCGCCCCAAGGATTCGGCTGTCATGAAGGGTGAAGGCCAGACGAAGAGTCCAGCAGCGTCTGGTTCGCGTCGCCAGTGGGAACGGTCGGCTTTTTCGATCAAGGTCACCCTGACCCTGGACAATCGGGAGTTTCCCCCCCTTGTCGGCGTGACGGACGATGTCAGCCTCAATGGTGTCAAGTTTCGCCCCTCACGCACCATTCCCCCCCTGCCCGTGGGGATCGAGGGAGCACTCGCCATCGCCCTGGAAGATGGACCCATGACTTTTCGCTGTCGTGCCGTCCGGATCACCAACACGCATATTTTTCTCAACCTTTTGGGTAAAGAGGCCCTCTTTGGCCAGGCCATTACCGTCGAGGCCTTCCGCAGCATCAAAAGGCCTGCTCCGGATCGACAATGACCGTTGCCTCAAGGTTTGGAGCTGCTTGACATGGATCCGGTGCCGCTGTTTTTGATGTATGCCGTTCTTGGCGCGGTCTCCGGGGTATTGGCCGGTCTGCTGGGGGTGGGTGGAGGGATTGTTCTGGTCCCGGTCCTGGTCTTTTCCCTGGAAACCCAGGGAGTGGTTCCGGCCATCTCCATGCACATGGCTCTGGGCACCTCTCTGGCCATCATCGTCATCACCGCCATGGCCTCGATACGTGCCCACCATCGCCGGGGTGCTGTGGATTGGTCCATCGTCTGGCAACTGACCCCGGGCATTCTGGTTGGAACCTTTCTCGGATCAGGCTTGGCCAGTCACCTCTCCGGCACCTCCTTGAAAAGACTGTTTGGCTTTTTTGCCCTGGGTCTGGCCTTTTATCTGGCATTTGGCCGTCCTCCCCTCGCCAACCGGACTCTGCCCCGCGTGACGGGTATGGCCCTGGTTGGCAGTACCATTGGTTGTGTCTCCGCCTTGATGGGGATTGGCGGTGGCAGCCTTTCGGTACCTTTCATGGTCTGGTGCAACGTGGCCATGCGCCAGGCTGTCGCCACGTCGGCGGCCCTCGGCTGGCCGATTGCCGTTGCCGGCACCACGGGCTACATCATCTCCGGCTGGAACGATCTCCACCTCCCCCCCATGAGCCTGGGTTATATTCATCTTCCGGCAGTGCTGGCCGTGGCCTTGTCGAGCGTCTTTTGCGCACCTCTGGGCGCACGTTGGGCGCACACCATCTCGCCCCTCCTGCTGCGGCGGCTCTTCGCCACCCTGCTGCTGGTTCTGGGTGGACGCATGCTGCTGGCCTGATTTCTCAGTCCGTTTTGCCGTCGCTGCCCACTTTTCGATAGCTGCTGTCCTGACTGAAAAAAGGAAAGCAGACAGCCACCAACAACATGATCAGATTGTTGATGATGAAGCCGCTGATCATGTGGCGTTGCAGTACGGGGGGCCAGCCCATTCGGGGAGTCTCCTGCCGTTTCTGCTTCATGATGAGAGATGTCACCAGGAAGGCGACAAAAAGAAACCCCACCCCCATGACAGCGATCTCCCGTCTGGCCCCATCGCCCATGAGCAGGGAGAGAGTCCCCAATAACCAATAGGGAATGACCCAGGGACAGATCAACAGTTGCAGCACCTTGGTGGCATAGATCACCTTCCACAAGGCAGGAAAACGCTGAAACTGATAGGAAAAGCGCAACAGTTCGACCAGGAAGGCGTTGCCTTTGCGAAATTTATGGGAAATATAGTCCCTGATGGTCTGGGGAGCGCGGGTCTCCCAACCACCGAATGTGGAGAGAAACGCCACCCGTATCCCCTGGCTGTGGGCCGTGAAAGCCAGATGAATGTCATCCGCCACGCAGTCGTCCGGGAAGCGCCCCAGCACCTCTCTGCGAAAAAGATAACAGGGAGCGACGACGATGGACGAGGCATAAATCTGGCTCTCCAGGACACGTAAAATATTCTGGTCCTGCCAGAATTCGGTCTCCAGGGCGATGGCGTCGCGTGGAAAGATGTTGGCGCCCACCACCCCAACCTCGGGATCCGCCAACAGATGCAACACCATCTCGCGCATGGTTTCCGGACGCAGGAGGGCATCGGCATCGGTGAAAAGCAGCAACGATCCCTCCGGGCACTCCGCCAGGAAGTGATTCAGCTGATTGATCTTTCCCTTGCGCGGCGCCCGGACCAGATGCCACCCGGCCCGCTGGGTGATCAGCTCATGCAACACACCCCAGGTTCCGTCGCTGGACCCCCCATCGACAAAGGTGATGGTCAGGAGCTCGGCAGGATAGAGGGTCTCCTCCAGATTGCGAATCTTCTCCAGGATGGTGCCCCGTTCGTTGTAGCAGGGCACACACACGCGCAACGGTGGCAGACGAACATTGGCGACCTCCTCCGGGGAGGTCTCTTTTTCCAGGGTGAACAGGGAGAGCAGAAACAACAGGATGATATAGCCGCAGTAGGACCAGAAGAGAATCAGAACAATAAAAAAGTAGGTAGAGATGATGATGAACATGAGACTCAGCGCACCGTCCACTGTTTCCAGAACACGGCTGGCAACGCCGTCAGATAGATTTTCGCCTTCTTGAAGCCCAGCTCATAAGGATGGCGCAGCATCTCCTGGAGATAGGGCCAGGAGAGATAAAATTCCCGATAGGCCACCTTCGCCCAGCGTTCCATCGCGACCCAATCCACCTCCGGGTAGTCCGGGGCACCATTTTTCAGCCACCCCTTGTCGACCAGCTCCTGATAAAACGGCGTACCGGGAAAAGGAATCATCAACTGAAACTGGGCCGTGTCGGGGCGCATGGAGCAGGCCCAGTCGATGGTCTCCCGAATAGACTCCGGAGTCTCACCCGGAAAGCCGATGGCAAAATCGCCATGAATGTGAATTCCGGCCGCCTTGGCATCCTGGGCAAAACGGGTCATCCGCTCCTTGAGCACCCCCTTGCGAATCGAGCGCAGAATCTCCGGATTGCCTGATTCAAAACCCACATGCAAATTCAGACAGCCGGAACGCTGCATGGTGACCAGGGTCTCCCGGTCAATATTGCCCCGGGCATAGCAGGACCAGGGGAGATCCAGCCCGGCGGCACTCTTCGCCTCGGCGAAGGCCCCGGCCCGTCCGGCGGGCAGGGTGTCATCCTGGATCATCAGGGAGCGCACATGCGGCAAATGCTTCTGGATAAACCTCACCTCCTCGACAATGTTGTCCACGGAACGCACATTGTAGGTCTGCCCCCTGATGAAGGTATGGACCCAGAGACAGTAGGTACACTTGCCCCAGTAACAGCCGCGCCCGGTCATGATGTCGATGAAGGGATACTTTTCCGAAGGGGTCCGGTACCAGGAGAGATTCAGGTGCCGGTTGAAAAAATCGCTGACAAAGGGAAAACCATCCAGCACAGCGCCGGAGAGATAGGGGCGTTCGGGATTGCTCCGCACCTCTTCGCCCTCCCTGACGACAAAATTGGCAATGCTGGCCGGATCACCCCCCTCCAGAAGATCGAGGATCGGGTATTCAAACTCGCCGGTGACCCCCCACACGCACTTTTTGGATTTGGCCAGGGTCTTTTGCGGCGCAATGGAAAAAAACGGCCCGGCAAAGAGAGCCTGGCAGGCATGTCGCTCCAACAGACGATCGGTCAGGGCGACATCGTTGTCCTCGCTCAACTGTCCGGTATAGACGACGAGCAGGTCCGGCCTGAACTCCAGGAAGAGGCACTCGGTCTCCTGATGAGTCAACCCGGCAGCCGGGGCATCGATCAACTTGACCGTATAGCCCTGTTTCTCCAACAACGCGCCACAATACCCCAGCCAGATGGGGTACCATTGCGTTCCCGAATTGGAGACAAAATCGCAGCGGGCATTGCGCATGTAATCCTTGACGAACGGGGGGGAGAGTACCATCACCTTGGCTTTTTGCATGCTTCTCTCCACGCTCCGTGGCAGGGATTGACAGGGGTTGACATCTCCCACGAGGCTGGGAACTTATCACAAGGCTGGGCAATCCCGACAGCCATTCTCGCAATTGCGTTCCGGCTGAACTGGTCACACACTGGCGACACAACCCACTCCACAGCCAAGGATTCGCTGGCATGCTGCGTGTCGCCCTGATCAACCCTTTCACCCCGGATGGCAATTTCGTGCCGCCCCTCGGTCTGCTCACCCTGGGCGCAATCCTTGAACAGCGGGGGCATCATGTGGCCCTGTTGGATCAAAACCGCAACCCGGATATCGTCCGGCAGGTCGAGGATTACTCGCCACATTTGATCGGCTTGACCGCCGTGACCTCGGCGGTGCTGAGTGCCAGGCGCCTGGCCCACCAGCTGCGGGAGTGCCTGCCGGAGGTAAGGGTCGTCTTTGGCGGTCCCCACCCCACGGCGATGCCCGGAGAGGTGATCGGCTGGCCGGAGGTGGATTTTGTCGTGGTCGCGGAGGGGGAGATCCCCCTGGGCATGCTGGCCGACTGGCTGGCAGCGCAGGGTGACGTAGAGCAACTGGAGCGCATCCCCGGCCTCTGGTACAAAGACGCTGAAGGCGGCCTCCACGCCAACCCCGCAGGCAGCTTTTTATCCGGCGATGACCTGGACCGTCTGCCGCGCCCGGCCTACCACTTGCTGGATGTGGAACGGGTGGTGACGCGCATCCGCCACGGGGTGTTTCGCCAAGGCAGGCGCGTCCTGCCCTACATGGCCTCCCGAGGCTGCCCCTATCTCTGCACCTATTGCAGCGCCATGATGGGTCGGCGCATGCGGCGGCGGCGTGCGGAGCTGGTCCTTGACGACTTTCAGTTTCTCGTCGACCGCTATGGCATCGATGAAATCTATCTGGAAGATGACAACTTTACCCTCTCCCGCGACTATGCCGAGACCATCCTCGATGGCATCGTGGCGCGTCGCCTGCCTGTGACCCTGAAGTTTGCCAACGGCATTCGCGTGGACAACCTTCAGGCACAGATGTTGGAGAAAATGGCCGCCGTCGGGGTGCGCAGCCTGAGTTTCGGTCTGGAGAGCGGCTCGCCCAACGTCTTGCGACTCATGAAGAAGAGCCTCAACCTCGACCGGGTGCGCAGTAAAACGGAGCTGATCAGGCAGCATGGTTTTCTCCTGGGCGCCAGCATGATCATCGGCTATCCCGGCGAAACCGAGGCCGATATTCGTGAAAGCTACGCCTTCTTCAAGAGCCTGCGCCTGGACAGCATGGCGGTGGTCAACCTGATCCCCTTCCCGGGCACCGACGTGCGCCAGCTCTGCCTGGACAACCACTGGTTGACCGAGCAGGCCAACGATTGGGACAACTACTATTTCGATATTGCCAACCCCAAAATACTCATCGCCACCGATCTGCTGAGTCAGGAACAGACCAGGGAGCTGTTGCGGGAGATTTTTTTCAAATTTTATCTGGAGCCACGCCGGATCATGACCCTGCTGCGCCATATGCAGGTTGGCGACATGGTCGAAGGAGCCAAACTGGTTCTGCGCAAATTGCGTGGAGCCGGTTGACACGCCCTGTGACCTTGATCATCGTTTCGGCCATGGCGACAATGGGGTCCAGGGGGCTGGCTCCCTGGCAGGTCCAGGACAGAGTCCTGGTGGGGTTTGGGGCGAAGCCCCAATAAAGTCTTTCATGTCAACATTTTTTTTCGAACAAGAAAAGCTACGTGTCCCAAAGTGGACGCGGTTTACATGCGATTGCCCCGACCACTCCCACGGATTCTTGACAGAGCGCAACCCGGAAGGGTAAGTTTCCATAATTCTTTTAATTGGCTGTCCGTGGCTGCGGGGAGGCAACCAACATCGTGACTTTTCAAGAACTGATCCTTGCCCTCGAAACCTACTGGGCACAGAGGGGTTGTGTCATCCAGCAACCCTACGATGTCGAAATGGGTGCCGGTACCTTTCACCCGGCCACGTTTTTGCGCGCCCTTGGCCCGGAACCCTGGAACGCCGCCTATGTCCAGCCCTCCCGCCGCCCGGCGGATGGACGTTATGGCGACAACCCCAATCGCCTCCAGCACTATTATCAATACCAGGTCATTCTGAAGCCCTCCCCGGCCAACATTCAGGAGCTGTATCTGGAGTCGCTGCGCACCATCGGCATCAACCCCGCCCATCACGACATACGCTTCGTCGAGGATGACTGGGAGAGCCCCACCCTGGGGGCCTGGGGGTTGGGCTGGGAGGTGTGGCTTGATGGCATGGAGGTGACGCAGTTTACCTACTTTCAGCAAGTGGGCGGCATCGAAATGCAGCCGGTGGCCGGTGAAATCACCTACGGGCTGGAACGCCTGGCCATGTACATCCAGGGGGTGGACAATGTCTACGATCTGATCTGGACCGGCTCCGTCACCTACGGCGATGTTTTTCACCGCAACGAGGTGGAGTACTCCCACTTCAACTTTCGCCTGGCCAATACCGAGCTTTTGTTCCGGCTCTTCGGCGAGCATGAAGCCGAAGCCCTGCGTCTCGTCACCGCCGAGGTGCCCCTGCCAGCCTATGACCAGGTGATCAAGGCCTCGCATGCCTTCAACCTTCTCGACGCCCGTGGGGCCATCAGTGTCACGGAGCGGGCGCGTTATATCGGACGGGTGCGCAATCTGGCCAAACAGGTCGCGGAGGCCTATGTCGCTCAACGCGAACGCCTCGGCTTCCCCCTGTTGCGCCACAGCCAGCAGGGGGACAGGGCATGAGCGAGTTTCTCCTGGAGATCGGTTGTGAAGAGATCCCTGCCCGCATGCTGCCCGATGGCATCGCCGCCCTGGGTGAGGGCCTGGTCGCCGCCCTGCATAACGCCGACCTGACCCATGGACGCATCGATGCCCACGGCACCCCCCGCCGCCTGATGGTCAGCGTGGAAGAGCTGGCCTTTCGCCAGCCCGATTGCCTCGAAGAGCGTCGCGGTCCCGCCATCGACAAGGCCTTCGATGCCTCCGGCCAGGCGACCAAGGCCGCCCTGGGCTTCGCCCGTTCCTGCGGCCTGAGCATGGAACAGCTCTCCCGGGAAACCACCCCCAAGGGGGTCTACCTGATGGCCCGCATCGCCCGGCCTGGTCGGTCCGCCCAGGAGATTCTCACCGGCCTCATTCCGGGTCTGATCCAAAGTCTCCCCTGGCCAAAAACCATGCGCTGGGGCGCGGGCACCTCGCGCTTCGTCCGCCCGATCCACAGCCTGGTCGCCCTTCTGGATGGCGAGATCCTTGACATCAACCTGGAAGGCATCCAGGCCGGTGACCAGACTGCGGGGCATCGTTTTCTCGCTCCGGGCTACCATCGGGTGACCGGCCTTTACCAGTACATGGACATCCTTGCCACCGCCAAGGTGATCCTGGATCAAAAAGCCAGGGAGCAGGCGATTCGCTCCGGAGCCACCAGATTGGCGACCCAGGTTGGCGGTCACCCGGTGATCGACCCCACCCTGCTGGCGGAAAACGCCTGCCTGACCGAGTGGCCGGTACCCATGCGCGGGGAGTTCGCTGCCAGGTATCTGGATATTCCCCCGGAGGTGCTGACCACCTCCATGCAGCACCACCAAAAATATTTTCCGGTGGTCGATGCCCACAACAAGCTCCTGCCCTTTTTCATCCTGGTCGCCAATATGGAGGTTCCGGACCCTGCGGTCCTGATCCAGGGCAACCAGCGTGTCCTGCGCGCCCGTTTGGAGGATGCCGCCTTCTACTGGAAAACCGACCGGGAGACCCCTCTGGCTGCGCGTCGCGAAGGGTTGCGGCAGGTGGTTTTTCAGGCCCGTCTCGGCACCGTATGGCAAAAGTCCCTGCGTATGGAAAGCCTGGCGGGTCAACTGGCCCAGGCCTTGGCCCCCACTGCCCTGTCCAGTGTGCAAACAGCTGCCCAACTGGCCAAATGCGATCTGCTCACCGGCATGGTGGGCGAGTTTCCTGAACTCCAGGGGGTCATGGGTGGCCACTACGCCCGGGTGGCGGGTCTCGATGCCGCCGTGGCGGACGCCATCGCCGACCATTACAAACCCCAGGGTGCCGCCGATTCGCTGCCCCGCAACATGCCCGGCAGGCTGCTGGCCATCGCCGACAAACTGGACACCCTGGTCGGCTGCTTTGGCATTGGCCTCGTGCCCACCGGCACCAAGGATCCCTTCGCCCTGCGCCGGGCTGCCCTGGGCATCATCCGTATCATCCTGGAAGGGGATGATGCCGTCCTGAACCCGGGCAGAGAACAGCACCGTATCCGTCTCGATCTGCGCCAGTGGATCCAGACGGCCTGTGACGGCTATGCTGCCCATGGCGAAAAGCTGGCCCAGGATCCTGCCACCATCACCCGGGAGCTGTTGGCCTTTTTCATGGGCAGGCTGCGCTCCTATCTGAAGTCGGAGGGAATCGATCACGACCTGATCGATGCCATCGAGGCCCTGGAACTCGATGATCTGTCCGATATTGTGCGCCGGGTGCGCGCCCTGCGCGAGTTCAAGAAGCTCCCCTCCTACCCGGCCCTGGTGGCCGCCAACAAGCGCATTGTCAACATTCTGCGCCAGCCTGAGGCTCAACCTGTCGAAACAGCATTGGCGAGCGACGCTCAGGGTGTTATATTAGAGAATCCTGCAGAACAGGGGTTGCAGGAGGCCATCAAAAAATTGGACACTGTCGTCACCACACAGGCAGCCCGGGAGGAGTACCAGGCCGCTTTGGATTCGCTGGCCAGTCTGCGCGATGTGATCGACCGCTTCTTCGATGACATCCTGGTCATGGATCCTGACCCGATGATTCGACGTCGGCGCGTCGCTCTTCTGGCCCGGGTCCGCGACATGTTTACTCGTGTGGCCGATGTCAGTCGTCTGGTCCTTCCGGAGGAGTGACTCCTGCGGAAACAAGCGGAAACAACGAAGAGTTCAAGCTGTCCTCCGGAGGGGTGATCCCTGCGGAAACGGGCAAAAACAACGAAGAGTTTAAACTGTCCATTGCTGTTATTAATTCGAGAGAGGGAAGGTAACGAGATCATGGCCAACAAAAAGGTGTATTACTTTGGCGACGGATCCGCCGAAGGCGACGCTTCCATGAAAAACCTCCTGGGTGGCAAGGGAGCCAACCTGGCGGAAATGTGCAAAATCGGCATCATGGTGCCTGCCGGCTTTACCATCACCACCGAAGTCTGCACAGAGTACTATCAACTGGGCAAGAAGATGCCCGGCGATCTCCATGACGAGGTCAATGCAGCCCTCGCCAGAGTGGAAAAGAGCATGGACGCCAAATTTGGCGATGCCAACAATCCTCTTCTGGTCTCGGTACGTTCCGGTGCCCGCGCCTCCATGCCCGGCATGATGGATACCGTCCTGAACCTGGGCCTGAACGATACCACGATCCAGGGCCTGATCAAAAAAGCCGGTGACGAGCGCTTCGCCTATGACTCCTACCGCCGCTTTGTCCAGATGTACTCCAAGGTGGTGATGGGGGTCGATGCCGACCACTTCGAGCACCACATCGACAAGGTCAAAGACCAGAAAAAGATCAAACTCGACACCGAACTGACCGCCGCCGACTGGAAAGCCATGGTCGGTGACTTCAAGGCCATCGTGAAGAAGGAGGCCGGGCAGCCCTTCCCCGAGGATCCGCGCGATCAGCTTTGGGGCGCCATCGGTGCGGTGTTCAGCTCCTGGATGAAACAAAGCGCCATCACCTATCGCCGCCTGCATGAAATCCCCGAATGGTGGGGCACCGCCGTCAACGTGCAGTCCATGGTCTTCGGCAACATGGGCAATGACAGTGCCACCGGCGTCGCCTTCTCCCGCGACCCCGCCACCGGCGACAAGCGCTTCTACGGCGAATTCCTCATCAACGCCCAGGGCGAAGATGTGGTCGCCGGTATCCGTACCCCACAACAGATCACCCTGGCCGGCAAAAATCTGCAAAAATCCGACCTGCCCGCCATGGAAGAGGCGATGCCCGATCTCTACCGGCAACTGTGCGACAACTACAGAAAGCTGGAAGATCACTACCGCGACATGCAGGACATGGAGTTCACCATCCAGAAAAACAAACTCTGGATGCTCCAGACCCGCACCGGCAAACGCACCGCCGCCGCCGCCCTCAAGATCGCCGTCGACATGGTGAACGAAGGGATGATCACCAAAGCCGAAGCCGTCGCCCGTGTCGAAGCCGGTTCGCTGGATCAGGTTCTGCACCCCACCTTCGACCCGAAGGCCAAAAAGGCCGCTGAAGTCCTGGCCGTTGGCCTGGCCGCCTCTCCTGGTGCCGGTACCGGCGTGGCCGTCTTCACCGCCGACGACGCCGAGGCCTGGGCCAAAGATGGCAAACAGGTCATCCTGGTCCGCGAAGAGACCAGCCCGGAAGATATCCACGGCATGCACGCCTCCAAGGGCATTCTGACCGCTCGCGGTGGCATGACCTCCCATGCGGCGGTCGTGGCTCGCGGCATGGGTACCCCCTGCGTCGCCGGCTGCGGTGCCATTCGCATCAAAGGCCAGGAGTTTACTACCGACAAAGGCAAGGTGGTCAAACAGGGCGAATGGATCTCCATCGACGGTTCCACCGGCCAAGTGATGCTGGGCAAGATCGGCACCATGCAGCCCGCCCTGACCGGCGACTTCGGCACCTTCATGACCTGGGCCGATGAGTTCCGCACCATGAAGGTCCGCACCAATGCCGACACCCCGGAAGATGCCGCGCAGGCCGTCAAGTTTGGCGCCGAGGGTATCGGTCTGTGCCGCACCGAGCATATGTTTTTCCAGGAGGATCGCATCATCGCCGTGCGCGAGATGATCCTCGCCAAAGATGAAGCCTCCCGCCGCAAGGCCCTGGCCAAACTGCTCCCCATTCAACGCGGTGACTTTGAAGGCATTTTCCGCGCCATGGGGCCGCGTCCGGTCACCATCCGCCTGCTCGATCCCCCGCTGCACGAGTTCATCCCCCACGACGACAAAGGTCAGGCCGAGGTGGCCAAGGTTCTCGGCGTCTCCGCCTCCGAAGTGAAAGACCGCGTCTCCTCCCTGAAAGAGTTCAACCCGATGCTGGGTCACCGGGGTTGTCGTCTGGGCATCACCTATCCGGAAATCTACGAAATGCAGGTCCAGGCCATCATGGAGGCCGCCTGCAACGTCATGAAACAGGACAAGACGGACATCATTCCCGAGATCATGATTCCCCTCGTCGGTTACCTCAGCGAGTTGGCCAGCCTGCGCGCTCGCAGCGTCGCCATCTGCGAATCGGTGATCAAAGAGAAGGGCATGAAGGTCAAATACATGATCGGCACCATGATCGAGCTGCCCCGCGCCGCGCTGATCGCCGACAAGATTGCCAAGGAAGCCGAGTTCTTCTCCTTCGGTACCAATGACCTGACCCAGACCGCCCTGGGCATCTCCCGCGACGATGCTGGTGTCTTCCTGACCGAGTATGTCAACAAGAAGCTCATCGAGAAGGATCCTTTCGTCTCCATCGACCAGGAGGGCGTTGGTCAGCTCGTCACCATGGGCGTCCAGAAAGGTCGCCAGGGACGTCCCGGCATGAAGATCGGCGTCTGCGGCGAACATGGCGGCGACCCCAGCTCCATCCGCTTCTTCCACAAGGCGGGTCTGGATTATGTCTCCTGCTCTCCGTTCCGGGTGCCCATTGCCCGCCTGGCCGCAGCCCAGGCCGCCCTGGAAAAGGGTGAAGTCTCCAGCACCGCCTGAGTTTCAACAGTCATCCCCCCCTCCTCCCATGCGGCTTGTTGTCGGATGGGAGGGGGGTTTTATCGAGTCTCTTGCCCGCCCCTTCCAGGATCGGGCTTTTTTTTATTGTTGGAACCGATGATTGCACAATCCTGAACCTGTTCCATGCGAGACCCCTGATGATGAACCACCTCATCACCCTGCAACAGCGTATCCTTGATCTTGGCTTGCGTATCAAAATCCTGGGTGTGCTGCTCCTGGCCATGCTCCTGACCGGGGTGATTCTGGGCAGCCTCGGCTACCATGATGCCCAACGTCACATCGGAGAACGCGCCGAACTCTCTTCCAAAACCTTTCACGACCTGGTGAACAGCGCGATCCACATCAAGGAGCAGGATTACTCGATGGCCCTGGAAGCCCTCATGCAAAACAGGGAGATGATGGATGCCTTTGCCCGTGGTGATCGGGAAACCCTGGCCAGGCTGACCGTCCCGTTTTTTGAGCAAAGCCTGAAAACAACCTTCAATATTGAACAGTTTCAGTTTCATGTGCCACCGGCGACCAGTTTTTTACGGGTTCACGAACCGAAAAAATTTGCCGACGATCTCTCCTCTTTTCGCAAGACCGTGGTGACGGCCAATCAGGAGCGCAAGCCGGTGGTTGGCCTGGAGGTTGGCCGGGCCGGACCGGGGTTGCGGGTTGTCTATCCGGTTGCGGTTTCGGGTCAACATAGGGGCTCCGTCGAGTTCGGCGGCGATCTCAAAGGCATCTTTGCCACGGCCCGCAAGGCGACCGGCGCGGAGTTTGCCATTGGTATTCGCGCCAAGGTATTTGAAACCGCCAAACGCTTTGCCGACTCCAGCCAGGATGTACTCCAGGGTGAGACGATCTACTATGACTTCTCGGATCCCAAAACCAAGAACATTCTGAAACGGTTTCTGGCCAACCCGGCATCCCCCATCCAGACAGTGGCGGGGTACGACTGGGTGCGCGCCGATTTTCCCCTGACCGACTACAGCGGCACCAACATCGGTCATGTCGCCGTATTCACCGATGTGACACACTTGCGCTCCCAGGCCTTCCAGGAGTTGCTCATCAAGCTGGGGATTCTGGCCCTTTTGGCAGCGCTGGTTGGTATCGGCATCTACCTGTTGTTGCACCATCTGATCCTCGTACCCATCCAGCAGGCGGTCGATTTTTCCAGTCGGCTCTCCCGGGGCGATCTGACCGGTCACCTGGAGAGCCGACGTCGGGACGAGATGGGCACCCTGGCCCAGGCCCTCAACCACATGAATCTGAATTTGCGCGAGATCATCAAGAGCCTGGCCGTACGCTCCCAGGAGTTGGCCGACAATGCCAACTCGTTCGGTCAGGTTGCCGAGAATCTATTCGGCGGCGCCGGCGACCTGGAAAAAAAGTCCGACGCCGTCCATCAAACCATCCTGAATCTGGATGCCCGTATGGTCACCGTCGCCTCGGCCATGGAGGAGATGAATGCCAACATGGGCAGCGTTTCCCGCACCTCGGAGCTGATGAGTTCCAACATGGGCACCATTTCCGCTGCCGCCGAACAGGCCAGCACCAACCTGAGCACCGTCGCCTCGGCTGCCGAGCAGGCCAGCACCAGCATGATCGAAGTCAAAGAGTCCGTCGGCCGTTCGAGTGGCAATATTCACTCGATCACCTCGGCGATTGCCGCCCTTTCCACCACCCTGGTGCAGGTGCGCAACAAATGCGACATGGCCTCGCAGGAGTCTGCAACCGCCAGCCAGAGCTCGATCACCAACAGCGCGATCATGTCCCGCCTGGCCGAATCGGTCCAGGAGATCGGCAAGGTGGTCGAAGTGATCAACAGCATTGCCGACCAAACCAACATGCTCGCTCTGAATGCCGCCATCGAGGCCGCCGGTGCCGGTGAATCCGGCAAGGGGTTCGCCGTCGTTGCCAATGAGGTCAAAGAGCTGGCCCGGCAGACCGGCGAAGCGACCAAAATGATCGCCGACCGTATCGATCAGATCCGCAGCCAGACCCGAGAGGTCAACGACGCCACCACCCAGGTGACCCGCATCATCGACCGCATCCGCCAGGTGAATGAAGACATTCTCTTTGCCATGGAGGAACAGGAAAAGAACGTTCTCTCCATCGCCGACACCATGAATGCCACATCCCAGGAGACATCCCAGGTCTCCCTGCTTGTCGAACAATCCACGGCCGGATTTGCGGAGGTCAGCCGCAGTGTCCATGAGATATCCCAGGGTATCAACGAGGTCACCCGCAATGTCGCCGAGGCCTCCCTGGGTGTGGGGGAGATGTCGCGCAATGTCGCCGAGGCCACGCTCGCCAGCCAGGAGATTGCCCGCAACATCGCCGCGACCACCCAGCTCTCCACCAACGTGGTGCAATCCATGAACGGGGTCAACCAGGCCAGCCAGAACATTTTCGATCATGGTGCCATCGTCGACAAACGCGCCCGGGATGTGCAGCAGATTGCCACGACCCTGGCAGAAAATCTGGGAGATTTTCAGCTTTAAAACAGCTCCTGCCAGGAGGATATCGCGACAACCCCTTTGCCACCCTCGGACAACAGACCCAGAGATTCATCATAGTTGAATTCGACGTTGCCGTTGTTGGAGATGGAGGCACCCCGTACCGCCCCGATGACGCCTGGATTTCCTCCCATACTGATGGGCATGAGCGGGGCATAAATGACCCCATTGAGCTGGGCATTGCCCCCCAGACGCAATGAGGCTGCACCACTGTAGCTGTCATAGATGCGGAAGTTGGTCGGCAAACCGGCATTGGCGAGACCATTGCCCTGCACATCCACCGGACCCGTGGTGTACAGCGTGAGCGTCGAGTTGTTCAGCAGATTCAGGACACCGTTGCCACCAATGCCGAAAGTCCCACCGCCCGACATATAGACTGTCAGATGCGCCCCTCCACTCACATTGAGGACCGCATTGCCGGCTATGCTCAAGCTTCCGCCACCTGTGACATAAATAACGAAGTTGCCCGGGCCCGTCATGTTCATGGTTCTGTTGGCACCCAGGCTGAAAGAGGTGGCATAATAGGTCGAGGCTGCGGTGAAACTCCCGTTGCCACTCCAGGAGTATGCTGCCGGTGTACCGACTGGTACCGCCGAAGCGAGATGAGTGCTGACATAAGAGGTCACCCCCAGGGGATCACAATCGGCGGCGGTGGTGGTGGCGGTCTGCCCGGAAGAGCTTGTCCCTTGAATTTGGGTATTCGGTTGCAGGGAGATGCTTCCGGTCACGTTGGCATTGGCATAAACCACCGAGTTTCCTGTCAGGGAAAGATTGCTGCCACTCCCTGTAGTCTTGGCGTCGCCGTGCAGCTCGACATTGCCGGTGAGCGTGATGGGTGCTGCAGGATTGAGGGTTTGTATATCGCCATTGCCCAGAAGAGTGACCGAACTGACGCTGGTGTCGACACTGTCGATATGCACATTGCCGTTCAAGCTGATGCCCTGACACCCAATGATACCAGCGCTCCACATGCCCTGAACGGTACAGGAGACCACTTCGCGCATTTGACGTTGCGCCGTTTTGGCTGTTCCCGTGGCATCCAGGCGGAACTGATTGTTCCCCAGGCTGGTCACGTTCACGGAGAAGTTTTCCCCGACCGCCAATTGTCCGGTCACGGGCAAGGTCAACCCTGTCGCGGTGCACAAATTATTTTTCAATTGATATTTGGCATTTTCCAGACCCGATTCGGCCAGAAACAGGGCACGTCCGCCTTGCGTGGCCTCGATGGTCTCCAGGGTATCCACCCCGGACAGGTTGACGGCGGCCGCCAGCATCGCTCCGATACCCAGGATAAGAAACAGGGCGATCAGCAACAGGGAACCGGACTCTTCGGTACGTCGGGCTTTCATCACGAACTCCTCGGGAACGACGCTGGTCGAAAGGAGAGGCCCCTGCCGCGCAAGTGGCGCAACAACACCGATGCCCGGAGGAGACTGGAAGGAAGTTCTCTCCCTCCCTGCAGGTCAGAACAGCTCCTGCCAGGAGGCTGTCGTGACAACCCCTTTGCCACCCTCGGTCAGCTCTTGCAGATCCTGGTCGTAAAAAAAGTTGGGTGTGCCGTTGTCCTTGGTGATGACATAACCGCGCATGGCACCGATCAGCGTTGAGTTGCCCAGCATGGTCACCGTCGAGAGAGGCGCATAGACGACACTGGCCAGCGAGGCCCCCCCACCCAGACTGACCGCACCGCTGGTGCTGCTGTAAAGCCGGAAATGATCCGCGACGTTGCCCGCGTTGCCTTGCGCTTCGAGATCGATACCCCCGGTCGTGTAGACGGTCAACGATGATACGGGATCGATGTACAGGGTACCTTTGATGTCAAAAGTCCCCCCGCCAGCCATGTAAACCGTGACATTGGCACCGCCGGTCAGCGTGAGACTGGATTGGTTGCTGATGGTGAAGGCCCCGCCACCTGTCACATAGATGTTAAAGTTTCTCGTTCCCGCGCCACCAGGCCCCTGCAGGGTCATGTCAACATGGCTGGCGCTCAGGTCGAAAGCGCTGACGTAGTAGTCGGTCGCCGTGTTGACGGTGATGGTGCTGTTGTGCGCCGGGGCATAACTGGTTGCGACGGGCGGATTGCCGCCATATTTGCTGGAGATGTAGGAGGTCATCTTGCCGGAAACCAGGGTCGTCACGTTGAGAGGGTCACAATCGGCAGCGGTGGTGGTGGCCATCATTCCGGCGTTTTTCGCCCCGTCGATCGCTGTACCGATAATCGTTCCGGTCACGTTGGCATCACCATAAACGCGCGAACTGCCGGCAACCGTCAGGTTGCTGCCTGCCCCGGTGGTGATGGCGTCCCCATGCAGATTGACATTGCCGCTCAGGGTGATGGGGGCATTGGGATTGATGGTGCGCACGTCGCCGTTATTGAGGTTGGTTTGGCCGGTATCCGAGTCGATGGCACTGGTCAACACGGTGCCACCCATGGCCACCCCGTTGCAACCGATGAGTCCAGTTCCCCATATGCCCTGGATCGTGCAGGAGACAACCTCGCGCATCCTGCGTTGCGCCGTTTTGGCTGTTCCCGTGGCATCCAACTGGAACTGATTGTTCCCCAGGCCGGTCATGCTCACGGAAAAACTCTCGCCGGTCGCCAGTTGGCCTGTTACCGGCAGGGAGACGCCGGTCGTCGAACACAGGTTGGTGTGCAAATAATACTTTGCCTTCTCCAGACCGGACTCGGCCAGAAAGACGGCACGACCGCCCTGAGTCCCCTCGATGGTTTCCAGGGTCTCCACCCCGGATATGTTCACGGTGGCCGCCAGCATCGCCCCAATACCCAGGATCAGAAACAGGGCCACCAGCAACAAAGAACCGGACTCCTTCGTGTGGGCGTTCATCACGGATTCCTCGGATTGACACTGGTTGAGAACACGACGCTGCTACCGCTCACATGCGTACGCTGGATCGTCAAGGTGATATCGACCAGCTTGACCGGAGGCGCGTTGCCGTTGGAAGAAAAACCGATCGAAGCGACCTTGTCAGCCAGTACCGCCACAACTCCCGCCTGTGTTCTGACCAATTGGTTGGAGCCATTGACAGAAAAGGTCACGGTGGAACCACCCCCCTGCGGCGTGAACTGCACCTGGGTGGCATTGGTGAAAGGGGAGGCGCCGGAACTGGTGATGGTGGTGCCGCCACGCAGCTCCCGGGTCATGCGACCCATGGCCAGACGGGCCTGCCCGTTCACACCATTCAGATCCCGCTCTTGCAGATAGCCCTCCACATAATTGCCGATCATGGGTGCCGATATGCCGGCCAGAATTCCCATGATCAACACCACCAGGAGCATCTCCACAAAGGTATAGCCGTCCTCTCGTCCGGCAGGATCGATGTTGACGGATATCGTCGGTGTCCTGGATTGCAGGGTCGTGGGTTTCATAGGTCACCAGAGTTGAATTTTCTTTGGACGGTGCCCAAAGATACACGAGATCATGAGGTGAAAACTTAAAAAAACCGGGGATCCAGGACCATAAGACGTTTTTCATGATTCTGGTCGAAGAAACAGGGTGGGGATGCCGATCCATCGATCAGGCATCCCCAGCTTCCCCGCTTTGGTTGGGCCATCCGACCCGGTGACCGGGAGAGATGGATGCCAAAAACCTGGTCTTACGGAGTCACAGCACCACACATGGCGGCACCACCATCGGCCACACCGGCTGCCGCTGCCTTGGCCAGACAGGCGGTCACATCGGCATTCGAGGCGGCTTTCAGGGCGGTTGTGTTGTCCGAAGCCGTCTGGGTCATCGCGCCAAATTGCGGCAGGGCCATGGCCGCCAAAACACCGATCACCAAAATCACGATCACCAGTTCAATCATGGTGAAACCTTCCTGCCCTTTGCCGCGTTGACGATTGTTGGTCTTCATGGTCGTTCTCCAATCATGGTATGAGATGGGTTGCATCATTCTTGTCAGATGGTTCATCTTACGGAGTCACAGCACCACACATGGCGGCACCACCATCGGCCACACCGGCTGCCGCTGCCTTGGCCAGACAGGCGGTCACATCGGCATTCGAGGCGGCTTTCAGGGCGGTTGTATTGTCCGAAGCTGTCTGGGTCATCGCACCGAATTGCGGCAGAGCCATGGCCGCCAAAACACCGATGACCAAAATCACGATCACCAACTCGATCATGGTGAAACCTTCTTGACCTTTGCCGCGTTGACGTTTGGAAGTCTTCATGGTCGTTCCTCTCTGCAATGTGTCTGGTAGTCAAATCTCTCCGGCCATGGAAACACTTCCGTGACCAGCTTATCCACTTGGGAGTTGCCTTTCCAATATCAATCCCCGTGCCAAACTTAAATTGACATTCAAATTCAACGCTATACAGAGAACAATCCCCGGAAATGGCACCCCCTGCGTAAAAAGATACCTGAATTTGGAACCATTGGAAATAAACATTTCCATGATCTGCGTAAACACTCATTGACTTCAACCTGCTGATGACCACACCTGCGCAACGATCGTTGACACAACACCGCTCCTGCCCACTTTTGTCGCGGCAGATAACAGGGTCCGAACCATGGCCAGAAAAGGGGCTTGACGGGCTGTCGGATCCCGTAGAGGTGACACGCCCGACAATACGGGATAGAATCTGCGGCGACCCCCTTGCGGGCCAAAACGGCCCCCTGGGATGTCGCACCACGCAATGCCTACAGGAGGTCGATTCTCATGTTGAAACGGAGTTTGCTTGTCCCGGTCGTGGCCTGGGCCGTATCGCTGCTGGTTCTGCACACCCCCGTCGAAGTCCGGGCCGCCTGCGAAAGCTCTGAGTGCTATCAAAAACAGGCGACGGACATTGAAACCTTCGCTCGCAAACGCAAGACTGAACAGGCGCAGAAAAAAAAGGAGTTCGACGAGGGGTTTCAGTTCGAGTCCCTGCGCATCGAGGTCATGGAGTCCACCGCAAGCCTCTACAAGTCCATCGCCGAGATTTATAACATCTGCAAAAAGCCCGAAGGGCAGGCCAAAATTGCCGAAATCATGAACCAGCTTTCCAAAATCCAAATGCGCGACTCGGACAAGGACAAAGCCCCCCTGGCCAAAAAATATTTGCAAAACGCCAAAAACGCCCTGAAAGAGGCACAAACTCTGTGCAAGGAGTGACCTGACAAGCCCGAACGAAACAAGCAACGCAATCTACAGCCGGTATTGAACCATTTTGCGATGCAACCATTGGCGGGTGATCCCCAGCCGATGGGCCGTCTCCTGTCTGTTGCCACTGCTGGCCTGGAGGGCTGTGGCGATGCAGTGGCGTTCCAGGGCCTGCAACTGGAGCTTCAGGGGGGTATCGGCGGGCGGCGGGACAAACTCCCGAGAAGGCGATGGCCAAGGTGTCGAGTCCGAGGGGTCTACCCTCTCCGGCGGATGCACACCCTTTTGCCATGTATCCGCTCCCTCCTGGGCAGGAAGGGCGGCGCTTTGGCGCAACTCCAAAGAGCAGTTTTCCGGCACCATGATGCCGTGTTCCGGGGTGAGGGTGACCAGTCGTTCCACTTCCCGGCGCAGCTGCCGGACATTGCCTGGCCAGTGGTAACCTTCAAACAGATGGATCACCGCAGGGGAAAATCCCCCAACCTGCTTTTGAAACCGGCGACAGGTCTCGCGCAAAAAGGCCTCGGCCAGAGGAAGAATCTCCTCCGTGCGCTCCCGCAGCGGTGGAATATGGACCTCCACGGAAAAAAGCCGGTAGTAGAGATCCTCGCGAAACCTCCCCTCGGCAATCTCCCGTCGCAGCTCTTTGTTGGTCGCGCTGATGATGCGAAACTGGAGTTTGATGACCTTGTTGCTGCCCAAACGGGTCACCTCTCCCTCCTGGAGAACCCGCAGAAACTTCGGCTGAATGGCCAAAGGCAGATCGGCAATCTCGTCGAGGAACAGGGTTCCCGTATCGGCCTCTTCGAAGCGACCTTTGCGTGCGGTCATGGCGCCGGTGAAAGCCCCTTTTTCGTAGCCGAAAAATTCGCTCTCCATGAGGTTTTCCGGAATGGAGGCGCAGTTGACGGCGACGAAGGGCCTGTCCCGGGCCTGGCTCAAATCATGGATGAGACGGGAGATGACCTCCTTGCCGGTGCCATTTTCGCCGCTGATGAAAATATTGACCGGGGTCTCGGCCACAGACCGGGCAAAGGCCAACACCTCCTGCATGGCGAGGCTTTCGGCAACGATGTTTCTCCTGGTCAGCAACGCCGGATCGATCACCCGGAACATGTCGTTGATCTGTTTGGAAACAGTCAGGATATCTGAATGGAGGCGTATGGTGTCGATCACCAGGGAGAGGTGACGCACCACCTCGAGCAGTCGTTTTTGATCATCGGGGGTAAACCCGTCGGGGGATTTTTTGTTGAGGAGTTCGACCACAGCCGTTATCTGGGGAGTTATCCGACCTTGCACTGGGACACAAATCAGATTGCGCGTGACAAAACCCGTCTTGGCATCAGCCCGGGTATGAAATCCTGGACGCTGATCCAGACCGTTCTCGACGACACACACCCCGGACGAAACGGCGCGTCCCACGACACTTCCCTCCAGGGGAGCCTCGATCTGCCGCGACTTCAGACCCGTACCGATCTTGAGCCAGACCTGACCCTGCACCATATCGACAAAAAAGATGGAACACCGCTCCGCCCCAATCAAATCCGGAAGAATATCGACATAGAACTGCAACAAGGACTCCTGGTCATCCACGCCCCAGGAGCGCTGAACCTGTTCCAGACAATTTTCGAGCTGATGCAGCTCCCGTTGCAAATCGTGCAGATCGGACATGACAGACTCGGATGTTACCATGGAGGCCGCACAGCGACTCTCAATGATCGGAGGGTGGAGGAAAACTTCCCCCATCCATGCAATGTTGGCAGGGCCTTGAGGGAGTTTTCATGATACCATCCCCCGGGAAAATTCATCCAGGATCCATCAAGTGACATACGTCGTGGCAACCTCTTGTCCAATGGCATGAAACACTGGATTGGCACAAAACTTTCATTGGCAGAGGTCAACCAGGAGACGATCCGTGACACTGAAGAGTCAAAACGAAAAAGAGCCTGACAAACTCCAGGAGAGATTCCGCTCCTGGTTCCGATTTGGCGGCAAGAAAAGATCGGGCCGTCACAAGGGCGGTGTATTCGGACTGGCACAATGGTCGGACTCCTGGATCATGGTCCAGGTCGAAGAGAGTGCCCGGGGACCGCTGCCAGTCAATATTTGCGAAATCATCCCCATGGAAGGGGATGGCGCGTCACGCCTGCAAGCTGTCCTGCGCAAAAAGGGCATTCATAAATGTACCGGGGTCGGTGTCCTGACCCCGGGCCAATATCGCACCTTCCTCGAAGAGTCGGTCAACGCCCCGGCGGAAGAGGTGGGATCGATCATGCTCTTTCGGCTGCGGGACCGCTTGACCTTTCCTCTGGAAAACGCCCTCGTCGCCGTGCAACCCATCCGCAAACGGGAGGATTCCACGGAAAAATCCATGGTCAACGTGTTTGTCTCCAACCGCGATGATGTTTTGCGGCTGAACAACCTGGCCGCCCAGTTGCGCATGAACCTGGTAGCCGTGGATGCCCACGAATCAGCCCTGCGTCACATCGCCACCCACAGCGAAGAGGGCGCCGCCAAGGGGATGGTCCTGTTGCAGGTCGGTTTCCGGGATGCACAGGTGATGGCCATCCGGGACGCGGAGATCATCTACTCCCGCCGTATCAAGCTCGGTATCGAACGCATCAACGAACAGGTACGCACGACACCGGGCGGGGGGGAAAAAAGCCTGGCCACCATCATGGAACCGATGGCCATGGAGCTGCAACGTACCCTGGAGTTTCTCCGCACCCGCATGCAAATGACCGTCGGCAAGATTCGCCTCGCCCCTTTGGAGAACTCGATAGCCGGCCTGGCCGAAGCCCTGGGATCTCTCCTGCCGGGGGTCTCGGTCTCCCCGCTCGAGTTGACCGGCGTGTTTCAATTTACCCAGGGAGTACCGAAAGAGCGCGACCTGGCGCTGGCCCTGCCTGCCCTGGGAGCGGCACTGGGTCAGCTGCGCGGGACGGGTGCGCCCGTCAACCTGCTTGAAGAGCGGCTCCGCCCCAAACTGGATCTCCTGTCGGGGAAACCCATCCTGGGATTTGGACTTCTCTCTTTTCTCCTTCTGGGATTGGTCACCAAGACACTGCAATGGCACACGGGAAAGATGCGCACCCAATTCGCTGCCATCAGCAGTCAGGAGGCGACGATCAAGGCTGAAGTCCTGCAGTTGGTCGACGGTGCCACCGACACGGCCCTGACCGTACGCATCGAAAACCAGATGCGGAAAATGACCGAAAAGATATCCCAGAATCAGCAACTTTTGGAGTTCCTGAACGGCAACAAGCTCGGCCAGCGGGAGGGGTTCTCGGGCTACATGGAAGATCTCTCCCGGCAGGCTGTCCAGGGAGTCTGGCTGACCAACATGACCTTTCGCGAGGGGGGACGGGAGATCGGGTTTTCCGGCAAGGGGGAGTCCGTCGAGCTGGTGCCGCGTTTTATCGAATCCCTGGGACGCACCCCGCATTTTCGCGACAAACGGTTTGACATTCTGCAAATTTCGCAGGATAAAACCGGGAAGAAGGGTTCTGTCGGCTTCTCGTTGCGCTCCAAACACATACCGGACATGAAACCATGAGCGACTCGCTTATCGTCACCCTGGCGGCACGCATCGATGCCCTCTCCCGCCGGGAAAAATGGATGACGCTGGGGTTGCTGGTCCTGCTTCCCTGGGTGGTCGCCAACAACTTCATCCTGCGCCCGCTGCTGATGGAGAGGAGCAAGATCACCAAGGAAACTGCCGTATTATCAAAATCCATGATCGACCTGACCGAGCAACGTCAACGCTTGCAAAATCACCGCATGGATGCCAAAAAAGAGGAAGAGGTGCGCCTGGGGGAGTACCGGAAAAATCTGGCGCTCCTGGAAAGTGACGCCGCCAAAGCCATGGGCAAACTGGTCACCCCCCAGGAGATGACCCTGGCCCTGGGCGCCCTGCTGCGCAGCGCTTCGGGCATAACCTTGACCGATTTGACGACGTTGCCGACCCAATCCATCGTCATCAACGCAAAAAAGGACACAGCGGCAGACCCGACCCAGACCAGCGTCGCCAAGGTTACCCTGCCTACCGATGCCAAACAGGGCAAAGAGACCAGTAAACCGCAAAAGACAAACCAGAGCGCCAGCAGCAGTCAGACCAACACCAAACCAGGCGAGGGAAAATCCAGGGAAGAGCCTCCTCTGGTGATCTGGCGGCACACCCTGCAGCTGACCTTTGCGGGGGATTATTTAAGCACCATGAACCTGTTGCAATCCCTGCGTGGCATGCCGTGGACCCTCTATTGGGATACCCTGGACATCGCCGTCAAGGAGCATCCCCAGGCGCAGGTGACTTTGATCGTCTTTACCCTGAGCCTGCAAGAGGAGTTGATCGGTGCCTGACAAGCGTCTCATCCTGACCATGGGGCTGTTGTTGACTCTGTTCTGCCCACCAACCCCGGCCACCGCCGAAACCTGGAAGGATCCCACGGCACCTCCTGAAAGTTCCGCGCCATCGACCGCACAAACGCAGACCATACAGGACGCCAACAAAGAGATCCATTTCACCTTGTCACTCCTGCTGGTCAGTGCAGAAAGAGAGCTGGCTGTCATCAACGGTACTCTGGTCCGGCCCGGCACTCATGTGGAAAAAGCCCTGGTCACATCCATCACGCCACGGGGAGTGCGGCTGATCTACAAAGGACACACCATCGATCTGCCCGCTCCCATCCAAGTGGCCGATCCGAAAAAATATGCTGACCACGAGGACGCCTCATGAAAAAAAACAATGCCCTGCAAGAGAGCCAATCGGTCGACATGGTCAATACCCGATCAGCCACGCCCAACAGAAAGGCGCCAATGACAACCCCGTTGATCTGTGGTCTCGCCGCCCTGTGGCTGGCTGGTTGCCAGAGTCTGCTCCCCTCTCCCGAATTGCAAAAAGAGGTCGAGGAAGCCAAGGGTTTGTTGCAACAACAACAACAGCAAAAACAGACCCCACCTCCGGAAACAGCGGCAGCTCCCCATACCCTGCCACCCGTCGGCAAAGAGGCCGAAGCGGAAGCCGAGCCGCTTTTCGATATTCAGGTGACTGATGTTCCCGTGCGTTCGGTACTGGAAGGGGTGGTCAGCGGAACCCCTTACAGTCTGGTCATGGATCCCAAGGTCGACGGCACCACCTCCCTGAACCTGAAACAGGTCACAGTCAGCGAAACCGTGGAGGTCGTCTGCCGGATGCAACGCTTTGACTGCCAAAAAATACGGCGCGGATTCATGGTGTTCCCCAACCAGGTCACCACCAGGCTTTTCCAGGTTCACTACCCGGACATGAACCGGAACGGCTCCTCCTCCCTGCGCGTGGCCTCCGGGCAGTCGCAAACCAGCTCGACGACATCGACCTCCACCTCGCAAAGCCAGTCCCAGCAGCAGAATACGATCGGTACCCAGTTGGATACCACCTTTCACAGCGATTTCTGGCAAGAGTTGACCGATGTCCTGTGTGCAACCCTGGGCTTGCACCAGACAGGAGCCGGAACATCCACCTCTTCACCGGGACAAAACCCCGGATCAGCCTCGACATCGGGACAAGGCAGCGGCTCAACCGGATCGACATCCGGCCTGACCTCCTCCCAGGCCTCGACATTGTCATCCGCAGGGGGTTCCAGTGCCACCCGACTCGCCTGTTCCGGCACCAGCAACGATGGCATGGAACGCAGTATTGGCATCAGCCGACAGACAGGCCTGATTGCAGCCCGGGCCTTGCCATCCGAGCTGCACAGACTGGAAAAGATTCTTGAGCGCATGCAAAACATTCTCGAACGCCAGGTCGTCCTGGAAGCCAAAGTGGTCGAGGTGCAGCTCAACTCCGGATCACAAAGCGGCATCAACTGGGCCTCCCTGATCCGCACAGGCGCCAACAAAGGCATCACCTTCGGTCAAACCGGCGGCGGGACGCTTCTCACTCCCCCGGGCAGCCCTTCCAACCTCTCTTCGGTCAGGGGTGTGCTACCCATCGGACAGCTGCCGCAGAGTTCTGCCATCCCCACCCCTTTGCAGGTTCCCTACTCGGCCTTTGGGGGGATCATGGGTGTTGGAATCCAACTTCACGACTTTCAAGGATTTTTAGAGCTTCTTGAGTCCCAGGGCAAGGTGCATGTCCTCTCCAGTCCGCGCATTTCCACCTTGAACAGCCAAAAAGCGGTCATCAAGGTCGGTACGGATGATTTTTATGTGACCAATGTCGTCCAGGTGGCCGCAACCACCACGTCGGCGGCGAGTACCAACTTTTCCATCGCGCAATTTTTCTCTGGCGTGGCCCTGGATGTCGTGCCGCGCATCGGCGAGGATGGTACAATCACCATGCATATTCACCCGGCCATTGCCCGCGTTACCGGCAAGCCAACCCCGCTCGGCAACGAAAGTTTCAACCTCGCCAGCAATGCCACCCGCGAATCGGACAGTATCGTTCGTGCGCGCAGCGGCGAAATCGTCGTGATCGGCGGACTGATCACGGAGGAGTTTCAACAAGACAACGACCAGGTACCCTTTCTGGGATCCCTGCCCTGGATCGGCACCTTTTTTGGGCAGAAACGTGACCAGAAATCCAAGACGGAGCTGGTCATCCTCATCAAGCCCACTATAATAGAGAGCCCGGCCCCTTCCACCACCACGACGAGCCGCGAATGGAACTGATTCCACGCCCTCTGTCCCGAAACCCATACGCTCCATGAATCTGACCCAGGAACAGCTGCAACAGGTCCTCGTTCTTCGGGACCACGGCATGACCCATGATGGCCGTTCGGTGCTGGTGCTGGGCTTCTTGCCGGAAGAGGGTCTGCCGGAACTGCTGCGCTCGACAGAAAGCCCCCGCTCCTTCCAGGATATGGATACGCTGCGCGTCGGCGATCTGCTGGTGGACAGTGCGGGCAACTTCCCTGTTGCATCCCTGACAGAAAATCTGATCAAAAACAGCCAGACAGAAGACGGCGCCACCGCCAATGGTGTCGCTGAACTCGGCCAGGTGTGGGAAGAGAGTCTGCTGAAATTTCTGGCCATGCGCTTTGAGCTGCTGATCGTCGACCTGAAAAGCTTCCACCTGAGCGCGGAAGCCGTCCAGCTGATCCCCGAGGAGGTGGCGCGACGTCTCAACGTCATCGTTCTGCTGGATACCCCATGGGGTCTCCTTGTAGGCATGTCCAACCCGTCCGACCTCTCCGCCTCCGATGAGATCGCTGACCTGTTGCGCCGCCCCGTCGTCCTGGCCGTGGTCAACCATGATGACCTCAAACACCATCTCAACCAGCACTATCGCAATGAAAAAGCCCTGCAAAATTTTGCCCAGGAACTGGCCGAAGAGGTGGCCTCCGGCGAAGATATCGAGGATGACATGGCCCCGGGGGTCAGCGTCAATGCTCCGGTGGTCAAGATTATCCAGTCCCTGTTCGAGGATGCCGTCCACGTAGGCGCCTCCGATATTCACATCGAACCCGACCAGCATGTCCTGCGCATCCGGCAGCGCGTCGATGGCAGCCTCATCGAACGCATCCTCAACATGAAACGCATTGCCCCCGCCCTGATCTCCAAAATCAAGCTGATGGGCAACATGGAGATTTCCGAACGCCGACTGGCCCAGGATGGCCGTTTTCGCATCTCGGTGCTGAACAAGCAGATGGATGTGCGCGTCTCGACCATGCCCACCCAGGGTGGGGAGTCGGTGGTCATGCGCCTGCTCGACCAGTCCCACAACAATCTGAATCTGGAGTCGATCGGCCTGCCGCCCAACGACCTGGAACGGTTGCGCCGCCTGTTGTCGCACCCGAACGGCATGATCCTGGTGACTGGCCCCACCGGCTCGGGGAAAACCACCACCCTGTATGGCGCCCTGAACGAACTCAACACCCCGGATCGCAAGCTGATCACTGTGGAAGACCCGGTCGAATATCGCCTGCCACGGGTCAATCAGGTCCAGGTGATGAGCAAGATTGGCTGGACCTTTGCCACGATCCTGCGCACCACCCTGCGCCAGGATCCGGATGTCATCCTGGTGGGCGAGATGCGCGACCGGGAGACCGCCGAGATCGCCGTGCGCGCCGCCCTGACCGGACACATGGTCCTCTCCACCCTCCACACCAACGACGCTGCCCGTACTCCCGTGCGCATGATTGACATGGGCATCGAGGGATATGCCGTAGCCGACTCCCTGCTGGCCATCCTTTCGCAACGTCTGATCCGGCGTGTCTGTCCCGATTGCGCCGCACCCCACCAGCCCGACGCCAGGGAACAGGCCTGGCTTGATCTCCTGCCCCCCTTTCCACACGACGCAGGCGGTCTGATCGAGGGCCAGGGATGCGGCAAATGCAACAAGACCGGCTTCAAGGGACGGGTGGCGGTCATCGAACTCCTTGAGATGAATACAGAGTTGGCCAACTATCTGCGCGCCGGGGACACCCGGGGCTTTCTCGAGGCCACCAAAGTTCAACCCGATTTTTTACCCCTGCATGTGGTGGCTGCCCAGTATGCCTATGCCGGTCGCACGGCTTTGTCGGAGGCCATCCGGCTTTGCCCCTCGCCCGAACGGGCACCACACCATCATGGTCATCACGCCGTGTCGTCCATGTCGGGAGCCCCCTGATGCCACGCTTCTCTTACAAGGGCCGCAACACCAAGGGCGAATCCGTGCGTGGCGAGGTCACCGCCACCGATCGCAACCGTGTTGTGGAACAACTCGTCAACCAGAACATCGCCCCGGTCAACATCAAGGAGATGGCCATCAGTACACCGCTGTCGCTTGGCGGCGGCTGGCCCAGTGATGACGACCGGATCCAGTTTTGTCGCCAGATCTACACCTTGCTGGACGCCGGCATTCCGGTGGTGCGCGCCATTCACAACATACGCGAATCGAGCGGCAACCAACGTCTCAAGGATGCCCTGGAAGCGATCGCCGCCGACCTGGAGTCCGGCAAGGATATCGCTTCGGCCATGGGGTCACACCCCAAGGTCTTTCCCAGACTGTTTGCCAACATCATTCGTGTCGGTGAAACCTCGGGGCGTCTGCCGGAATCCATCAAACAGTTGTACGAATTTCTGGAAGTGGATAAAAACACCCGCCAACAGATCAAAAGCGCTCTGCGTTACCCCTCCATCGTCCTGGGAGCGACATTTATTGTCCTGTATCTGCTCAACGCCTACGTGATCCCCTCCTTCGATAAGCTGTTCAAGCAGTTTGGCGCCGAGCTGCCCTGGCAGACCCGCCTGCTTGTCACCACCTCCGACTTTACCATCCACCATGGACCAGCCATGATCGTTGGCATCATCGTGTCCATTATCGCCTTCCGCAAGTATGTCGAAACCCCGGGCGGACGCCTGTGGTGGGATCGAAAAAAGTTGCGCATCCCCATCATCGGCAAGATTGTCGAACAGGCCACTCTGGCCCGTTTTGCCCGCACCTTCGCCATGTGTCTGCGCTCCGGCATGCCTGTCGATCAATCCCTGAACATTGTCGGCAGCTCGATCGACAATGCCCTCATCGAGACGGGTATCCAGGAGATGCAACGCCGCATCAATCGCGGCGAGAGTATTCTGCAATCGGCACGTTCCAGTGGCATGTTTACCCGTTTGGTGCTGCAAATGCTCGCCGTCGGCGACGAAACCGGGCGCACCGACGAAATGATGCAATCCGTAGCCACCTACTACGAACGCGAAGTGGCCTACAACGTAAAAAATCTGAGTACCGCCATCGAACCCATTCTCATGGCCATGATGGGGGGCATCGTCTTGATTTTGGCCCTGGGTATTTTCATGCCCATGTGGGGCATGGGCAAAGCCATGGGCATGAAAGGCGGGGGGTGATCTCATGCAGTTCAATTTGAATAAAGTCCAGGAAATCCGCCTTTTCAGAGGCATCGAGCGAGCGGATATCGATGCTCTTTTGCAGGCATGTGCCACCTGCTCGAGCTATCAGCCTGGTGAGGAAATTTTTGCCGAAGGAACCCTCGGCAGTGAAATTTTTATCCTGCCGGAGGGCCATATCCGTATCCTCCTGGCCAAGGGCACGGATCAACAAAAGGAGATTCCCATTCGTGGGCCGGATATTTTCGGCGAGATGGCCTTCCTGGACCAGGGCGTGCGCAGTGGCACGGCAATTGCAGAGGAATACCTCGAACTGTATGGCCTGGACCGGGCACCCACCCAGGAGTATTTCAATCGCCATCCCGCCCTGGGGCTGGGTGTGATGCGCAACCTGACTGTGATCCTGGCGCGCAAAATCCGCCGCACCAACGCCATTTTATTGCAGGAGTTGCGTCACCTGCCCGGTGGCAAGGCGAGTGAACACGACGGAGATTCATCGGATACGACCACGATCATCAACCCCGAGTCCGTGGCCATCCAAAAGAGTCTGGATACCTTCTCCCGGACACGCAACAACAGTCGTTTGGCCCAGTCCATTGTCCCGTGAACCGGGTCCATAATAAATTGACTCTATGATTTTGCAATAGGACGAGGTGTATCATGTATTGGAAGATGAAGATGGTGCTGCCGACGCCCAACGATGCTTTGCCTGGCAGGGAACAATCCATGCCCATACCCGCACGTCATCATGTCACTGGCCACAGCCTGTTGCCACCCTACCCGGCCAACATGGAGGTAGCCTTGTTCGGTATGGGGTGTTTCTGGGGTGCAGAGCGACGTTTTTGGGAGACGGGTGCCGTTCATATAACGGCTGTGGGGTACGCTGGCGGCTTGACGCCCAATCCCACCTACCATGAAGTGTGTACCGGCCTGACTGGACACAACGAAGTAGTCCAGGTGGTTTACAATCCCAAACTCATCCCCTACTATCGGCTGCTGCGCATATTCTGGGAGGCCCATGACCCTACCCAGGGCATGCGCCAAGGCAACGATCTGGGCACCCAGTATCGTTCGGGCATCTATGCCACCTCGGCCAGCCAAATGGCGGAGGCTCTCTCTTCAAAGGAGATTTACCAGTCGCTCCTGGAACAGGCCGGAATGGGAAGCATCACGACCGAAATTCTGCCAGCACCTGAGTTTTTCTTTGCCGAAGGCTACCATCAACAATACCTGGCGAAAAATCTCCAAGGCTATTGTGGATTGGGAGGAACGGGCGTCCCCTACCCAGACCCCACCTGATGGGATAGTTGCTCCAGGATGGCATCCAACCAGGCGTCTTTCATACGTTGCAGCATGGGGCTGGGGTGGGCGTAGAGGCGCTCCTCCCCGGCTGCGGCGACGCCAATCAGGCGGTGATCCCGCAGGCTATCGAAAGCCTGTCTCGCCAGCGGCAGCAAAGCCGGGTGCCGTCCCCAACCAGCCATGATCGGCGCGACACCGGGTTTGCCCAATAAAGACAGAAGTTCCGACCTGCGTTCCGGAAGGAAGATCGAGTGCAGTGCTGGTTCGGCGTTTTCGCGTTCCATGGCCGCCACCCGCTGTAAAAACAAAAGACTCTTCGACTCACGCATATCCGATAAATTCAGCACCCGGGCATGCCGCCAACCCCGCGCCGCCAGGATGCGCATGATTTGGTATTGGGTGTTGTCAGGCCGGGTCGGAACCAGACGATAGTCGGCCAGAGACTGGGGATTCTGCCTGACCAAAGGCGGCTCATAAGTGGTATCAAGGGGGCGTGACGAGCCTGGATTCATCATCACGGCCACCAGGTCGGCCTGTCTGTACAACAGATCGTTTTTCTCCCCGGACAACCGGCTATGAGCCACCAGCTCCAGCACGGATCGACACCCCAGCTCCGTGCCGTTCCAGGTCAAACGATAGAAATGACCATAAACGGCATACATTTTCAATAATTGCGCTGCCCGCAACCCCCGGGCTGCACTTTGGTTCATGCTGCCCATTCCTTCCTTGTTGTCTGCCACCCAACACCCCTTCCCCGGCGACTGTAGGAGAACGCCTGCCTGTGGCAGCCAAGCCCCCAGTATCTACAAAACAGTTTGCTTGACAACGTCTACGATTGTTTCCACCATAACGTCAATGAGCATTTCCGTCACATACCCATCAGATCTGTTCCTTGTTTCGTTCAGGATCAATGATAATCTTGAATATATTCTATAAACAATGGATTACATATAATGCCCGATCGTGGCACGTTAGTTGATATAACACCTGTGGGCCAAGAAACATGAGGAAGGGTCTCTCTTCTGGATCCCCGTTGTCAGGGTGGCACGGCATAGCATCAACCGGATTCCGAGAACCATGTCCATCTTCGATCACATACGCGATACGCGCCCGTCCGGACATCATCGGGCAGGTTTTACCATGATTGAATTGGTGATTGTCATTCTGGTCCTGGGCATTCTGGCCGGCATGGCCCTGCCGATGCTTGGAGATTTGTTCGAGCCGGCCCAGACCAACATTAAAAATTATCAGGACAAGGCCCAACAAACCAGAACCCGTTGCCTGGAAAAAGCCGCATCAACCACCCAGGATCCAACAGCATTGTGTGGTAATCCTTAGGCACGCATCCACATGTCAAGCAATCAAAAAGGAGGGATGCCATGAAAACCCTGAAGAATAGTGGTCACACTCTGCTCGAAATGGTGACAGCGGTCCTGATCATCGGCGTTCTGGCCGGTGTGAGCTTGCCAAACTTCGGCAACATGTCCCCCTCTTCCGGGGACGCCGTAGCCAAAAGCGTCGCCGGGGCGATGGTCGCGGCTGCCGCCAGCAACCGGGCAAAATGCGAAATGGGCGATGCCTCTTCGACGATCACCACCTGCGCCGCTGCCCAGGCCTTGCTGCAAAATGTGACCTGGTCGGATTTTATCGTAGCGACGGGCGCAGGGACACCACCCACAGGCTACCTCTACTGCACGGTCAGACACAACCAGGGATCGAGCACCATCTCCGTCACCGTTCGCAGCACATCGGCGACCTGTTCCTGAGTCAACCCTTATCCCCACAAGGCAAGGTCATTACAGGGGAGTCTCCCATGCGCAACGAGGCCGGCTACTCACTCCTTGAACTTCTTGTCACGATGATCGTCATTGGCACCGTCGCCGCGTCGGGATCGGTGACTTTTTCGGAAGGCAATGTCGCTCTGCGCTCCGCCGCCGAACGGTTTGCCCAGGATCTTCGCTACGCCCAGACCCTCTCCATGAATCGAGGCGTCCCCCACCAGGTCAACGTGACCGGAAACGAGTATAGCGTAACGACCAGCAGCGATACGTCAGCAAAAATCTCCGGAGCCACCCTGGACGGTGTGATCTTTGGGGGTCAATTCCCCATAGTCTTTGACGGTCTAGGGCGTCCAACCAGCAATGCCGGGACAAAAACCCTCACCATGAGCGCCCAATCCGTGACCATCAATGTGCGCTCGGAATCAGGTTCGGTGATCATCCAATGAACGCCATCCAGAAGTACACCCGTCCTTTCGTCAAGAGCGCCAAAAGCTCTCGCTCGTTCTCCAGGAACGCAGCCGGAACCTCCTACCTTGAGGTGATCATTCTGGTCATGACCGTTGGCATTCTCATGTCCGGTCTCACGGGTGCCATCAGCCAGGGGCTGGAGGATCCCAGTCACATGGTCCGGATACAACAAGCCTCGGAAATGGTGCAAGCCAGCCTGGAATCCTTTACCTCCGCAAGACGGCGCAGCGGTTTTGCCGCCATCCCTGCCGGGGGTGTCAGCAACCTGTCGGACAGCTTCGTGCGCACGATCACCGTCGCCGATGACGTCACTGCGGCCTGCCCTTCCGCTGTGGTCGGTCAATGCAAGAGGGTCACCGTCACCATCACCCGGAACAACCAGACACTGGGCCAGGGAGCACTGCTCCTGGTCAACTACGACTCATAGTCAACAACCATCGAGTCCACAAGAGTGTCACGAATTCTGCTGGGACTGACGGCGGTACAGTTCATGGATGATGCCGTCTGCCAAACCAATCTGAGGGACGAATATTTTCTCGATCCCCGCCCATTTGGTCACCTTGAGAAAAATATCCCCCGCGAGGACAATGACATCAGCCCGATCGGGTTTCAAACCCAACTGGATCATGCGCTCTTCCTGTGTCAATGTCGCCAGTTCTTTGTGCAACTGTCTGAGCTTGTTGCGTGACAAGGGCAAATCCTGGCGCTGACGAGTCATTTTGAACAATTTGTTGATATTTCCGCCGGAGCCTATGGCCCGCAACCCGCGAACAGGACGACAGAGATCATTGGTCCAGTCTTGCATCTCCTGCCAGACGGCGTTGGAGACCAATCCACCCTTGAGGCGCACCGTCCCGACATTGAACGAACGGGAAGCCAACGGACGGTTATTCTCCAGCAGGGTCAACTCCGTACTTCCCCCACCGACATCGATGTAAAGATAATAGCCGTCGCTATAACTGCCATCGAGTCGGTTCAGGGCGATCAGTTCCGCCTCACGGGCACCGTCGATGATTTCGATGACAATCCCTGTTTCCTGGCGAATACGATCGACCAACGCCGCCCCATTGGCAGCCGAGCGTAGCGCCGAGGTCGCACAGGCCATGTAATCCTCGGCTGCAACCGCCTTGATGATGTGAGCAAAACCCATCAGCGCGTGGACCAGACTCTCCGCCAGCCCGAACGAGACCAGGCCCAGGCGGAAGGCATCGTCGCCCAGGCGCACCGGCACCCGGTACAGATCCGCCTTGCGCACCACGGGCAAGGCCTTGCCAACGTCATAGACGTTGGAGATCAACAATCTGACAGCGTTGGAACCAATATCGATGGCGGCAAATTTCATGGGCAGGCACGGTGTTCGGGGCAACAAAAAACCCCGCAACGGGGCATTGCAGGGCTTTCTTGATTCTTGGTTGCGGGAGGAGGATTTGAACCTCCGACCTTCGGGTTATGAGCCCGACGAGCTACCGGACTGCTCCATCCCGCGACAAACGAGACACCGGGACCGCCCTTCGAGCGGTCCCAGTGTCTGATTAACTTCCTGGCAGTGACCTACTTTCCCACACCTTAAGATGCAGTATCATCGGCGCTGAGGGACTTAACTTCCGAGTTCGGAATGGTATCGGGTGTG
>JADGCJ010000129.1 GCA_015229045.1 Magnetococcales bacterium | reverse complement strand
AAAGAAGCTCTTCGCCAGATCTTGCAATCTCTATGGCTGACCGATGAGTCCCAGTTCGACCGTTTCAATGAGTTGTTCAAGCGCCGGGAGGAAGCAGCAAGACAGGCGTTGTTGGTTTCTCATGGAAATCAGGCAGAAGAAGCCGACCGAAAGAACGACACCACACCGGATGTGCGTATGCCCTCCGAGCAGCAGCCAATACCGGAGGTGGATCATGCGGAACCCACGGATACGTTTCCAGTGCATGGCTGTCATCTGATCGTTGCCCGCCAAGAGCAGGACGGTCCGGAAAACAAAGATGCCTCCGATCCAGAGGCTGAAGCAGTTCTTCATCGTGGTCTTGGCGCGGGGCAGTGGATTGCCACTCCTTTGTCCCGTCGTGAGTTGGTGCAGGGTTGGCGTCGTCTTCGTCTGCTGCGGCCTGACCACCAGGCGGGATACACAATTCCTGATCTGGCGGCTACATTGGAGCAAGTCACCCGTACCGGCTTTTTTCTTGAACCGGTGCTTGCCCCCTCCATGGTCAACCAGGCCTCTTTGTTTCTTCTTACCGACCATCAGGGCTCCATGGCCCCTTTCGAATTTGCCGGTAATCTCTTGTCCGAGACGGCAGGTGTACATGGTGGTTTTTTTCAGTATGGCAGATATTATTTTAATAATTATCCGGAAGGCCGTCTGTTCACCGATCCATTTCATGATGAAGCCATTACAGAAGATGCTTTTTTTTCTCTTGTACGCGCATTGAAAGCAAGAGTGGTGATATTCAGTGATGCAGGGGCAGGCCGCAATCGTCATAATCCCCGGCGCATCGAGGCCACCAGGGATTTTCTCAAACGCTTGGCTTCAGCAACCCGTTATGTATGTTGGATCAACCCATTACCTTCTGAAAGGTGGCGTTTCAACAGTGCCGAAGAGATCTGCCGGGATGTAACCATGGTATTTCTTGAGCGACAGGGATTTCGTCGTGGCTTGCAAACGGTGATTCGTGGATTTTCACATCGAGGGACGGTTTGATGATCACCGATGCTTCCTTGGAAAGGGCAATTCTGCTGGTGGACCGGTGGGTGCATCGCCATGGAAACGCCGCGCATTTGTTCGCTTGTCATGCCGCCTTGCCCCTGACTTTGACCGTGGATCTTGCTCATCGCATCCATAGTCGCTTTGCCCTGGACATCGCTGGATACCCAATGAACATCCCTTGGTATACTGTGGGGGATCTCCTGCTTTCCCCCCTGGTCCAGGAGGTGGGGGGAGGTCTTTATCAGATGTCGCCTCCAGTACGGGATGTATTGCTGGAACACATGGAGGACCATGGGCGGTTGGGTCGGGAACGCCTTAAAGAACTTGCCGATTTCATGATTGCCTATGCGGAAGGGGGATTTCAGTCGGCACTGGGAAACAAGGGACTTCAGCAGGGATTGATATGGACTGCCCTTGCGTACACGAGGCCACAGGATGTTGTCGGAAAAATAGCGACACAAATAAAATCATTGCTAAAAGAAGATCTTGTCGAACTGGTACGGGTGTTGCGCCAGACCGTGGCATTGTCCAACCGCCTGTCTCAACATCAGGATTTGGTAGAATTTGCGGCAGGATTGTTGGCATGGCAGCAAGGTGATATGGAGAGTGCCAGCCAGAAATTGGCAGGCCCTCTGCAAAGAGAAGGGCGGATTGTACGTATCGCCGGGGTACCCATTGAGTTGCCAGAACGCCTGATCCGGGAGGTCGTGATTACCCCCATCGGCGAGAGTTTGGAAAGTATACGTATTTATACTTTACCAGGCCAACCACCCAAAGGTATTTCCCGTGAGTTCAAGCCATGGCCAGCAGGCCGGGTATTGCCGGTACAAGTTGCTTTATGGATCATGAATAATAATATTAAAAACATGCAGAAAGAAAACAATCAGGCGTTGCCACCAGAGGTAAAATTATGGCACATTAATAGTCATGACCGGTTAATTCATGATCTCTCCGCTTATGAATGGCTGGTATTGGTAGTGGATTTTGACAAGGAAGAACAGCTTGCCTTGGCGGCAAAAGCCGTTACCAAGGTCAAAAATTTGCGAATCAAGACGTTGCTGATGGATGGGAGGGAGGAACCAGAATATTATGAATCAATACCCGGTGGGGACGAGGAAGCTCATCAAACCATGAGAGAGAATTATCAAAAAAAATATGAATTTATTGCGTATAACACAGCCTGGGAAAAAGTATTTATCGATGTGCAACCAGATTTTGTTTCCACTCCAACCTGGGGAACACTCAATGACCGTCTGGATGCTTTGTGGGATCTGATGACTCCAGCAGGTCCGTCTCCACTAGGGGCCAACGATTTGCTGAACTTTTCTTCCCATAACCGCTATGTACGAATGGCTCGTTATACAGGGAAATTGGAGGATGTGGTTTATTTGTTGAAAATAATAAGAACATCAGGGGATTCAGGAATCGTGCCATCTGCCATCGTCAAAATTATTGCTCCAAATCAGACATCTCTTGTGGAACTCAAACAAATTCTCGATTTTTTAAAAAAACAATTCGCAAATTTGCGGTGGTCTTTTTCGACAAGACAGGAGAGCGCGGAGTTCTGGCAGGTAAGCTTGATAATGGAAGGATTGGCGAAACCAGAACAAACAAGGAATGCGGCATGACTGCAATCGGTTCAATCCAATCTGGATCTGCATTGTCCGGCGCATCCCCAGCCATACAAGAAAAGACTATTGTCATTGGGTTGGGGGGGGTGGGTATTCATGCTGTAAGCGGTATCGACACACAAGCCGTAGAAACCATCCTTGCGGTGGATAGCGATGTTTCCACGCTTTCCCGCACACCGTCTGGTGTAACGCGACTGGCCATTGGTCTCGCTCAGACACGTGGACTTGGAACCAGTGGCAAGATCTCACAAGGCAAGGAAGCGCTTGAAAAAGATTTTTCAAAGATAAAAGAACTACTGGATAAGCATCGCATTTCTGTGGCACTTCTTTGTGCCGGTACGGGTGGGGGAACCGGAGGTGGAGCTGCCTTGGTGATGGCCAATCAGCTCAGAGATGCTGGCGTTTCACTCATAGTTACCCTATTGATCGATCCTCCTGGGGTCGAAGATGTCTCCGAAAGAGATCAAATATGGACAGAAAACAAACACATATTTTTATCATTATCAATGGACTTTGTTATCAACAAAGATATTGGTGATTATTTCCAAAAAGGAACGACAGAGGAATGGATCGACTTCCCTGTGAAGGTGGCGAATCAAATCCTAAGAAAGATGCAATTATTTGTTCATCTCAAACCTGGGAGATTGGATCTTTCATTTCTCCGATCTGACCGTGAATCCGAATCAAAGACCGTTGTTGGTTATGATACATTACATCCAAACAAAACAAATTCTCCTTTGAAATGGTTACACATCTCAGACCTTCACATAAAATCCAACGGCAATTTTTTTGGTGGTCGCTTGTGGACGATTTTGCCAGCAGCCTCCAGGAGATGGTTTCCGCCAGGGGAAAACCGGATTTGATTCTTATTACTGGCGATATCGCCTTTAGTGGATCCAAAGAGGAGTATCAAATCTGCAACCACTTCCTGAAAAGCCTGTTTGAATGGTTGGGGGAGCGGGCGGTGGTCATCCCTGTGCCAGGAAATCACGATTTAACCCGGTCTCATATGAATGATTCTTTTATTGAAGGAATATTAAAAACATTTCCTAAAAAGGACTATAATCCGCGATATGAATCCTTTAATGCATCCCTGTGGGACAGAAAGGATTCCTCTCTCTTGTCCCCTCTGTTTGCCAATTACCTGGCATGGATGCAAGCAAACATTCTGCCCGCCTGGGATCAGGCGGGATTGCGGTATTTTTGTTCCCACTTTCCCGGCGATATCCGGGTGCATGTCACTCTGCCAGGGAAACCATCCCTGACCGTAGTGGGCCTCAATTCCGCATGGAGCCACTTTGACGATAGACATTCAGGAGATCTGGAGATTTTTAGCCAGCAGGCGGTATGTCTGCTGGAAGGAGAATCTGGAGAAGAACGCAAACTGCTGTTGATGCACCATCCCCCCCAGTCGTTCTCTCCGGCCTCACTACTACGTTTTCTGGAAGAGATCAATCCGCCAAAGCGATTTATCGCCTGTCTCCATGGTCATAATCATAAACGCTTTGCAACCTTATCGTATGACATCTCTGGCCGTTCTTTTTTCCAGGCACCTTCCCTCGGATTGAAAAACCATGATGGCACAACCAATAAATTCGGAAAAGGCTATGCCTGGGGAGAGATGGACTCGGATGGCGCGGTTCGAATCTGGCCAATGATTGTCCAAAACCGGAAAAATGATACTGATATGACGTTTTTTCCCGATCCAAATTCTTTCGGAGACATGCAGAACGGATTGCTATTAAATCCAGACCTGTCATCCTCTCCCATCCATACCCATGAGGAGATATTCTATCGCACATGGGCGTTGCAACGATATGGCACAATTTCCATACATGGTGTCGTCGGGGCGGAGTTGAAACTGGATCTGACCCGTATTGACATGCCTTTACACATCTCCTGCCGTTCGTTTCAAGCAAATCTCGACCGCCGCAAGGATCTGTTTGCCCAGAACCTGGAGGAGCAGAGTAAGGTAGATAGAGAGCTGAAGGATCTCTTTCTTCTGAATCTGGACCACCACGTAGCCTTGTTCGGAGAGAACGGATCTGGCAAAACCACCGCCCTCTATCAATTGCTGCTCCACTGTGTGAGCGATGATGGTCCCCAATCCCTGGCTTTGCCGAAGGATACCCTGCCTATTTTCATGCGGTTGCGTCGTTTTACTTATTCTTTTTTGGAGACCCCTCTGCACCATTATTTCCAGACAGAACTTGATATCGAATCGGAATATACCATACCCGTCAATATAGGAGAAAGACTGTGGCAACGGGGCAACCTTCTTCTGCTATTTGATGGCCTGGACGAAATTGCCGATCCATCCTTGCAGACCAAGGTGACCCGGTATCTGGACAACGCCCTGCAGACCGCGCACAAACGGGGCATCCATGCCGTCATCTCCTGCCGTTATGGCGGCGGGGTGCAACTGGGAGACTCCTTCCTGCACATGGATGTGCGGCCCCTTGATCAGGAGCAGATAGGGAATTTTGTTCGCCTGTGGTTTCGCGAAACCAGCAGTTCCCAGTCCAAAGGCAGTCACGAACAGACGCTTCAAAAGGCGGACAAGCTGATGCACTATCTGGAGGGAAAAGGTCACGCCAACCAGCAGATCAAATCTCTGGTGGGCAGTCCATTGCTCCTTAACCTGCTGTGTGTGGTGGTGATGCAAGGAAACGAGATGCCTCGCCGGCGGGTGGAGTTTTACCGGCTATGTCTGGAGACATTGCTTGGCCGTCGGCATCTTTCATTTGAGGAGACACCGCCTATTTCCATGGTTCAAGCCATGAATGTGTTGAGATACATGGCTTGGGATATGCATGTCGAAGGTCGGCAGCATGATCTTTTCGAGCGGGAGTTTGTTGATCTGGTAGACCGGTACAGCATGGACGAGACAAACGGCCTGGATGTGTTGCGCTGGATGCATGTCACCTGCGGCGTGCTGAAGGAGTACTCTACTGGATGTTATGGATTTAGGAGCTTAGGCTTTCAGCAATATCTTGCAGCAACTTATATTGCTTTGCATCGGAATATTCAGTTGCCTCAACTGGTCATAAACAGCGGGCAGATCTGGTGGAGGGAAGTGGTCCTGCTGCTGGCCGGTATGGAGGAGAGGGATCTTTTCATCAAGCTGGTCGAGGCATTTCTCCCTCAGATCGACAAGCGGAAGGAGTTGCTGCGGCAGATCCTCGTCGAGTCACCGGTGATGGATTTGACACCGTTCTTGCAAGGATTGACTGACCGGGAGCCTGCCTATCAAGTAGCCGTTTTGCGGGTATTGACGGGACAACGACATGAGATGTTGAATCAGATTGCCCGGAAGTTGAAGAACAGCCCTAACAAGGAAGTTCGTCTTTTATGTCATGGATTTATTGAATCGGAGATTCATGATTCGATACTTGAGCCTCGGACAAATATACGCTTACTCCCTGTTCCAGGTGATGAATTTATGATGGGCAGTCGTGATGGCAAGCAGAATGAACGTCCCCGTCACAAGGTGAAATTATCTAAATATTGGTTATCAGAAACCACGGTTACCAACAAACAATATAATATTTTTTTAAAATCAAATCAGGCAAGAATACCACCAAAATGGAAAGACAAAAAATATTCGGATCCTGACCAACCAGTTGTCGGTATAAGCTGGTACGAAGCAGTTAATTTTTGTGAATGGCTGTCACGTGATTCTGAATTTCAATTCAGCTTGCCAAGTGAGGCGCAATGGGAGTTTGCCGCCTGCGGGACAGATGGAAGGCGTTATCCATGGGGAAATAGTCCACCATCAAACAGCCTGGCGCATTTCGGGCAAGATGGAACAACTGGAAGGCCAGATAAAGTTGGTCAGCATCCAGATGGCCGTGGTCCATTTGGACATCTTGATATGGCAGGAAATGTTTGGGAATGGTGTTTGGATGGATGGGTGGAAAATTATGATCAAGCCGATGTGACAGATCCAGTAGCTCCGCAAAATATGTTCCGTGTGCGGAGAGGAGGAGCATGGGATGATCCTCCAAAAAATTTACGCTCAACTTGCCGCGAAAAACGCCCAGCGACACTTCGCAGTGTATTAATGGGTTTCCGTATAACGGCTATAAAAAAAAATGAATAGCGCATCAATAATCAAAGTAATTATAGACACCAAAACAAAAACGGCCACCTTGCGGGTGGCCGTAACTGTTTGATCTTGGTGGGTCGTATAAGACTCGAACTTATGGCCCGCTGATTAAGAGTCAGCTGCTCTACCAACTGAGCTAACGACCCGCTTTTGACGCTATCGATCAATCCGGTAAGCTTGCCATGGTCCGGTCCTGGTAGTCAAGGAAAAAAACCGACTCTTCCGGCAAAAACGGACGCTCAACTGTAGGCGACGATCTTCAACAAACGCCGCAGATCCTCCACCGTCAAAACCGTGTCAAGACTCAACGGGGACAGCACAGGCAGGGCCTCGGCCACGTCGAACAGGGAACCCTCCTCCTCCGGCTGCCCCTCGCCCACGAGAACCGGCGGCCTGACGGCCCGGCTCCTGACGCCATCCTCCCGGCCTTCATGTATGCCACCCATCGGCCATGCCTCTTGAGAAAATTAAAAAAATTCCGGAAACCTTCATGCGGTGCCACGCCCGGACCAGCAATGACCAAGACAAAATACGCAATATGCGGGCCATGCCCCCCTTGCCGAAACAGGACGAATCCACTATCCTTGCCAGCCATGTCGAGGCTCCTTCGCCCATCACCGCTCACCCTCCGCCGCTGGCGTCGATTCAAGGCCAATCCGCGCGGCTTCGCCTCCCTGTGGATCTTTGCCACGCTCTTTTTGCTCTCGCTCGCAGCCGAGCTGGTCTCCAACGACAAACCCCTGCTGATCCACTTCGAAGGCACACTCTACTACCCTCTGCTCTTTACCTACCCGGAGACCACCTTTGGCGGCGAATTCCTCACCGAAACCGACTACAAAGATCCGGAAATCTTGAAAAACCTCCGCAGGGGCGACAACTGGGCGATCTTTCCGCCCAACCCCCACGGCTATGCCTCCATCGACCTGCACGCCACCAGTCCGGCACCGGCCAAACCCGGCGACGGCCACCTGCTCGGCACCGACGACCGCGCCCGCGACGTGCTCGCCCGCCTCATCTACGGCTTCCGCCTCTCCGTCCTCTTCGCCCTGGCCCTCACCGCCATCGGCGTCACCATCGGCATCCTGGCCGGCGCCATCCAGGGCTACTTCGGCGGTCGCACCGACCTCTGGCTGCAACGCTTCATCGAAATCTGGAGCAGCATGCCGGAACTCTACCTCCTGATCATCTTCGCCGGCATCTTCAACCCAGGCATCACCCTGCTGCTGATCCTGCTCTCCCTCTTCGGCTGGATGGGCCTCGCCGACTACGTGCGGGCGGAGTTCCTGCGCGCCCGCAACATGGTCTACGTCAAGGCGGCACGCGCCATGGGCGCAGCGGACCGCACCATCATGTTCCGCCACCTGCTCCCCAACGCCATGACCCCGGTAATCACTTTCCTGCCCTTCCGCATCTCCGGGGCCATCCTCGCCTTGACCAGCCTCGACTTCCTGGGCCTGGGCGTGCCACCCACCACCCCAAGCCTCGGCGAACTGCTGCGCCAGGGCAAAGGCAACATCGAAGCCTGGTGGCTCTCCCTCTCCGCCTTCGTCACCCTGGTGGTGATGCTGCTGCTGCTCAACTTCATCGGCGAGGCCCTGCGCGACGCCATGGACCCCCGCAAGGAATGAATACCAACCCCAAACCCCTGCTTGCCGTCGAAAACCTCCGGGTCCGCTTCCAGGGAGAGTCCGGCACCGTGGACGCACTCCAGGGAGTCTCCTTCACCATCGCCCCCGGAGAGACCCTCGCCTTGGTCGGCGAATCCGGCAGCGGCAAAAGCGTCGCCGCCCTGTCGCTCTTGCGACTGCTTCCCCCTTCGGCCACCATCACAGCCGACGGCATCTACTACCGGGGACGCCAAACCACCACCCTGGACCCGGAACCCTTACGCAAACTGCGCGGCTCCGAGATCGCCATGGTGTTCCAGGAACCCATGACCGCCTTGAACCCGGTCCAACCGATCTTTCACCAACTGGCCGAAGCGATCCGGCTGGATGCCGATATCCCCTCGCGCCAGATACGACACCGGGCCGCCGAACTGCTCCACCAGACCGGCATTCCGGACCCGGACTCCCGGCTCGATGCCTATCCCCACCAACTCTCCGGCGGACAACGACAACGGGTGCTGATCGCCATGGCCCTGGCACGCCGCCCCGCACTGCTGATCGCCGACGAACCCACCACCGCCCTCGATGTCACCATCCAGGCCCAGATCCTCACGCTGCTTACCCGCCTGCGCCGCGAACTCGGCATGGCCATGCTGCTGATCACCCATGACCTCCCCATGGTGCGCCAATGCGCGGACCGGGTCTGCGTCATGCGCCAGGGGCTCATCGTCGAAACCGCCACCACCCGGGCCCTGTTCGACCATCCTCGCCACCCCTACACCCGCATGCTGCTCGCCTCCCTGCCCGACGCCCACCCCCCGCGCCGCCCGGAAAACGCCCCACCCCTGCTGACCGCCC
>JADGCJ010000128.1 GCA_015229045.1 Magnetococcales bacterium | reverse complement strand
CTTCACAATCCGATTGTCGCTGAAGCGAATCACCAGAATATCATCCTCGGGATAGTAGATACTCTTCCGGAACGAACCCATAGAATTCACCCCTCCGCCAGTCCCAGTCGGGGAAAGAGCCGTTCGAAGCGCTGGCGGCAGGCACGGGCGCCGGTGGCGTCGCCGGCGTCGAGGAGTTCCTGCATCAGGAGATTGTAAAGCCCCAGGACGGTTTCGGCCAGCAGAACCCACTCCTGAATGGAGAGGTTGATGAACCCCGGTCCGTCCATGAAGGTGGTGATCACCCGAAGGGCTTGCTCCTTGCGGTCGAGTCCCATCAACAGGTGCAGCAGGGATTTGGTCAGGGGATAGTAGCCGGGATCGGCCCGCAGCGCCTCCTGATAGCGGCTCATGGCCTGGGAGCGGTTGCCCAGGAAGAGGTGGGAATCGCCCAGCGCGGTGAGAATCTGCGCCCGCCAGTTCTCCAGCGCCGAGGAGAGACCGGGGTGGGGGGTGAGGTTTTGGCACTCGCGCAGCTCCTCCTCCAGGGCGGCGAGGTGGCTGGCGGCGGATCCCTCCCCGGTGTAGGCCAACGCATCGGGCAGACCGAGGTGTTTGCGCAGAAAGGCCACGAAGCCCAGTTCCGCCTCCTTGGTCTGATAGCCGTCGTCGTACAGATTGGTGAGGTAGGGTTTGGGGCTGAAAAAGCCGTAGCGGGAGCTGGGACTGACCCAGGTGAGACCGAAATGGTCGATGACCTGGGGATGAATCGGGTGGGTGACGCTCAGATCCATGATCGGCGCTTCATCGATATGGGAGTCGATGTCGAGGCCACCGGCTTGCAGGGCGCGATAGGCCATGTGGAGAAGCAGGAGGTGGTGGGGATGGAAGGAGTCCACGAAAAGTTGTCGGTGCTGGAAGTTCGCTTCGATGAAGTCGGCCACGGGGATATCGACCTCCCGGTCGAGGTGGCGCAGCTTCTCGAAGTAGAGTTCGCGGGCCCGGTCCAGGTCGACCCACTGGTGCAGATCGGTGGCGAGGTAATCGGCCAGGGTTTGGCGGGGGGGGAGGTTGCGGCGCAGCAGGGAATGGAGCAGCCGGTCCCCGTGGCTGCGGCGGCGGTTGCTGTCGATGTTGAAGGGCAGGGGTTTGGGGGGATCCATGTAGCTCGGCCACAGCAGTTCGCAGGAGAGCATGGGATAGCGAACGATGCGACAGGAGGCGGGAATGGCCTCGTCGAAGGGGAAGGGATCGTCCCAGAAGGTCTTTTGCCGCAGAAAGAGGACACAGCGGGAGAGGGCCTCCTCGGGGGAAACGTCGTCGCTGGCGAAGAAGTCGTTGCTGCCGCGTCGAAAAAGCCCCAGGGTGAAGGTGTCGCGCAGCTCTTCGTGCCGCTCCCGGAAGACGTGAAACAGGGTGACGGCGTGACAGTTGCCGAAGAGGATCAAGGCGGGTTTCATGGCGCGGTCTTGGCGGCGATAAGGGCCACCAGATCACCGACATTGGCCAGGGCGGTGACCTCCCGTGCGGAAAATCGCACGTTGAAGGCCCGTTCCACGGCGAGAATCACCTGGGTGTGGGTCAGGGAGTCCCAGCCGTCCACGTCGGAGGCCACGGTTTCCAGGGTGATATCCGCCGGATTGGCCACGAAAAAGGTGCGCTCCAGAATGTCGCGGACCACGGGCAGAATGTCGGAGGGGGTGTTGGGCATCAGAGAACCTCATAAAGGGGAAAGGTGCCGGGAATGTTTTTGATGTCGGAGATCTCTCCGGCGGGTTGGCAGGCGATCGTCTCCTGCACCCGTGCCAACGTGGATTGGGAGAGCAGAATCTGCCCGGAGCGGGCGCGGGCCTCGATGCGGCTGGCAAAGTTGACGGGCGGTCCCAGCGCGGTGAACTGGTCGCGGAAGGTGGTGCCCACATTGCCCACGATGACCTCCCCGGTATGGATGCCGCAGCCCAGGCCGATGTCGATCCGGTCGGCGGTGTAAAGGCACCACCGTTCCATCCAGATGGGCAGCAGTTTTTCGAAGGCCTCCCGCAGTTGCCGTGCGGCCTGCACGGCGGATTTGGCATCGCTGCGGCCTTCGTCGTCCTTGTGGTTGAGTACGCCGAAGAGGGCCATGATGCCGTCTCCGATGAACTTGTCGAGCAATCCGTCGTGGGCGAAGATGGTTTTGGCCCCCAGTTCGCTGTATTCCCTCAAAAAAGCCGAGATCAGGCGCGGATGGGCCTTCAGGGACTCACAGAGCCGCGAAAAGCCCCGTATGTCCCAAAAGCAGATGGTGACCACCTTGCGATCATCTTTCAGGAGGGAGGGGTCGCGTTCGATGGTTTCGAAGAGCCGGGGGTCGAAATAGCGTCGCAGATAGGCGATGTGTTGCGACCACGCCTTGTAACCGAGGGCGGCGCGGGTCTTGACGTTGATCTCCCGGATGGCGGATTGGCCGCGAATGGTCTTTTCCACCACGTCGAAAGCGCCGAGTTCGAAGGCGCGGTAGCGGTCCAGGCTCTGTTCGCGTGCCGTGAACAGAATGGTCATGACCTGGGGATCGAGCTGCCGGGAGCGCTGCAGCACGCTCATGCCGCTGGTTTCGTGTTCCATGACCAGATCGGTGATGACCACATCGACGGGCTGGCCCTTTTGCAACTGGTCTTGAAGACATTGCAGACCCTCGGCTTCGCCTTGGGCGGTGAGGATCTCCCAGGAGGGATTTTTGCTGTTCAGGGTTTCCCTCATGATGGACAGATTATCCGTATTATCATCTAAAATCAAGATCATGGGCCTGCTTGGCATGGCTTTCTCAAACCTCCTTGGCGGTGCGGGTGGCCATGGGCAAAAACAGTTCGAAGCGGGCTCCCTCACCGGGAATGCCGGTTTCCCGGATGTGTCCTGCATGAGCCTCCAGGATGCGGCGTACCAGAGCCAACCCCAGCCCGCTGCCATGGGGATTGCGGCTGAAGCCGGAATCGAAGATACGCTCTTTCAGTTCGTGGGGGACTCCGGGTCCGTTATCCTGGATGGTTATCAGGATATATCCTTTCGAGCCGTCGAGGGAATCGGGTATCTCCTTTGCGGGGCAGACTTCGATAGTGAGGTGTTTTTCCTCTTTGTCGAGCCAGTACGAGGCATTGACCAGCAGTTCGTCGAGGCATTCAGCGAGTTTTTCAGGGTCGGCATATACCGTCAGATTTTCGGGACAGACTATCGGCAAGGGTATTCCCGGAAAAATATTCACAACTTGGCGCAGCAAGGGTAAAAGTGGTAAGGGTTCCGGATGAATTTCCGTGGCTATTGCCAGGGATTTGAATTGCTTCAACAATATTTTGATTCTCTCCACAGAGGTGCGGATGCGATCCACGACTTTCAGTGCTTCGGTGGCATTCTCTTGATTGATATATTCCTGCAGCAGTTCCAGGCTTGTATCGATAAAAAAGAGTGGGTTGCCGATCCTATGGGCCGTTGTTGCGCCGAGTTCTTGCCAAACGGAGTCCCGTTCAGCTTGTGTGCGGAGGTTTTCCTTTGCTTCCCGGTCGCGGGTGAGGAGAGTCAATCGATTCAGTAACTGGATGTTTTCATTATACAACTCCTCGTAGGTTTTTCGGATCCGGGATTCCTGTCTCCCGGTTTCGAGAAAATATTTTGATCGAATCATTGGGTATTGATCGATCAGGGATAGAAGGTACATCCTGTCCCAATAACGGAATCGTACTTGGTTTTTGGAATCGATATGTTTTGGATAATTGCCAATAACGCTGCGGAAATTTGCCATCCATTGTTCGGAAAGTTCCGGTTTGTCGCGTGTTGAAATATGCAGTACAGAAACGGTTTGATATTTATCCGCTTCTATGGTGTCGTTGTTTATGAATCGATTGATATGGTCCAGATGGATTATTGGATGGAAAAATTGAATAAAGCAAATAATCCATAATTCGTGATATTCAAATCCGTCCGGGTCTTTCTTTGGTAGCTCGGCGATCAGATCGATCCCCGGAAAGTATTCCTCCCAGGTAATCTTGCGAAACCCCATGGCCGCAAGAAGCTCCATGACGAGATTTTCCCGATCCCGTGGTCCCAAAGCCTCCAAATCGATCATGACGGGTTCTCCTTCGTTCCACCCAACCCCAGTCGGGGAAAGAGGCGGCTGAAGCCGTCGTGGCACGCCTTGGCCTGTTGCAGCTTGTTGCCGGCCAGGAGGTCACGCATGAGAGCATCGTACAGGTTGGCGGCTACGCGGGCCAGAAAAAGCCACTCCTGAAGGGAGAGTGTGCAAAAACCGGGGCTGTCGGCAAAGGCGAAAAGCGCCTCCATGGCCTGTTCGGGGTGTCCCGTTTGTTGGTGGAAATGCAGGCGGGAGAGCAACAGGGGGTAAAATCCCGCATCGGCGGCCAGGGCGGCGGTATGGTGCGCGGCGGCCAGTTCCTTCTCCCCGGCGGCGAAGTGGCTGTCCGCCAGAGCGGTCAACACCTCGGCGCGAAAGGTGTCGAGACAGCCTTGAAAGGCGGGCAGCGCCTGCAGGGAGTCGGCAAAGTCCCGTTGCGCCTGCAGCGCCGCCAGGTGGTCCTGAAGATTCCCCTCGCCCTCGAACCGGGTGATGTCGGGCAGTCCCAGATGACGCCGCAGGCTGCCGATGAAGGTGAAATCCCCATCCTTGGTTTCGTGGCCGTTGGCGAAGAGGTTGGTGGTGAAGGGCTCCGGGCGGTGAAAGCCGTAACGGGCGCTGTGGTTTACAAAGGTCAGTCCGTAGTGGTCGATCACCTGGGGATGGATGGGCACGGTGATGCTCAGATCCGTGGTCGGGGGATCGTCGCTGCGAAAGGCGAAGGAAAGGCCCGCCGCCTGCAGGGCGAGGCAGGCGATTTCGAAAAGAAAATGCTCGGTGGGATGGGAGGTGTCGAAAAAGAGGTGGCGATGGCGGAAACGCGCTTCGATGAGATCCGCCACGGCGACGTCGCACTCCCGATCCAGGGTGCGGATCTTGTCGAAATAGGCCTCGCAGCCGCGATCCAGATCGACCAGGGTGTGGATGTCGGTGGTCAGGTAGGCTTGCAAAGCCTCGCGGGGCGAGGGGTGCTGTTTTTGCAGCCGGTGCAGCAGCCGGTCGCAATGAAAGCGGCGGCGGTTGCTCTCCACCCCGTAGGGCAGGGGCAGGGGATGCCCCATGAAAAAAGGCCACAACAGCTCCCCCGAGAGCATGGGATAGGAGATCACGCGACAGGAGGGGGGCAACAGCTCTTCATGGGGAAAGGGGTCGTCCCAGAAGGTTTTCTGACGCAGAAAGATGGCGCAATTGGCCAGGGCCTCCGCATCGGAGAGGGGCTCCGCACAGTGAAAGGTGTTCTCCCCCCGACGGAAGGCGCACAGGGTGTACTCCTGGGTCAGCCCCTTGAACTTCCTCAACATATCGTAGATGTGGATGGCGTGACAGTTGCCGTGGATGATGCAGGTCGGCTTCATGGGGATATCCTGTAACCAGCGAGGAAGGGAACGCCACTCTTCCCATGAGGAGGCTGAAAGGGTTCCGATTCCACTATTTAAAAGTATAACAAGTTCTGCTTGTAATTGATAAATCAGGAAGTTGGAACAGGCTGTCCAGAGCCTTTCAGGAAAGCGGTGCAGTGTGATGTCATGATGGCATATGGAGTTCCACCATTCCAGTGGGAAGTGGAAAAAAGCCTGACCGGAGTGAGAGACTTGCCCGGATGGCGGAGGAGACGTCGCCCTTGGAATTCGGTTGAAATCTGGCATAATTGGTTGTACATTCCGCTGACCTGTGAATGCGGCTTATTCACTCGTTTGTTGGTATCTCCTGTGAAAACTCGGATGATTCGCCGACCGTGCGACGTCTCCGGGCACTCGACCGCTGAACAACTCCTCCCGAAACGGGTGCGTTCGGAATCCGAATCCATCGACAAATGGTCTGGGAGACCATTTGGTTGCAAATCAGGCCGGAGGCCTCAGGGCGCGTTGCCGTTTGCCGGATTTTGGTTGCCGGCAAGACGCAAAACGGTGAGGAAGCGGAGTGTAGTCCTTTGTATGAGCCTGCCGCACCGGATTGCAACGCCGCCAGGGGCCGAAAGATGGTGAATGTCAACACGCCTTAACCGGACTTCCCCTGAAGAGAGGGTTAAGAAGGTCCGGCAAGCACGGGAACCGTAATGAATCTGTTCAATCGCCTGCTGATCTGGCAGAAATTCACACTCGGATTTGTGGTCATCGCCTGTTTCTTTATCGGAATCGTCACTGTCTACCACTTCAGTATGAATCAGGTTGTCGAAGATTACGAGCATTTAATAGACGAAGACTTTTCCCGATATAAAATAGGCAGCGAACTGCTGCACAAACTCACCATGGTCCGCAATGTGGAGTATAACTTCCGCCTGACTCCCGGCAACGAGCTTGCGGAAGACCATCTGCGCTCCTTCAATGAGTTTCTGGAAGTCCTCCAAAAGCTCGCCGACATCGAGAAAAGATCCGGTCACGGTCGCGAACTGAAAGTTCCCGATGGGATCCTCAAGCATGCCCAGGACTATCGGGCCGCATTCGTCTCCACCGTCGCCGCCTGGGAGAGGCACGCAGTCCACTCGGAAGAGGATCTGGACAAGATGGAGGAGACCAACCAGGCCATTGAATTTCTGGTCGAGTACCATTTCAACCAGGTCAGAAAGGATATGAGCAGCGCCTCCGAGCAGACGCGGGCCTTTTCGAAAAAGCGCACGGAACTGGCCCTGATCATGGCCTTCGTCCTGATCATTCTGATGATCACCATCGCCTTTCTGCTGGTCAACAGCCTGGTACACCCCATTTCCAAGGTGACCAAGGCCATGTTGCATGTAGCGGAGGGCAACATGACCTCGCAAGTGCCCGTCATCGGGAAGGACGAGTTGTCGCAAATGGCGGTCATTTTCAATCAGATGGCCTCTCAACTGCAAGTAGCGCACGATGGCCTGCAGAACGAACAGGAAAAACTGATGACCATCCTGCTCAGTGCCCGGGAAGGGATCGTGGGCACCAATCGGGATGGCCGGGTGGTTCTGGTCAATCCCTCCGCCGTGCGACTGCTGGGGAAAAGCGAGGAGCAGATCGTTGCGGAGGGTTTCCTGAATTTGATTGACGATCCGGACTATGTCAATCAGTTCATCCTGAATTCCGGCTATGATATGCCGGATACGATTGTTTACAACAACAAGATCTTTAACTTTTTTGCCGCCTCCATCAAAGACAAAACGGGAGAGATCGTCGGTTCCGCTGCGCTGATCCGGGACGTGACCGCCGAGAAGAATCTGGAGCGCCAGTTGCGGGATCTCTCCAATACGGATGGGTTGACCGGTTTGATCAACCGGCGTCGTTTCGATGAACTGATGCTCGCGGAGTTCCAGCGTTCACAGCGTTATGGCGTGCCTTTCGGCTTGTTGCTGTTTGATGTCGATCATTTCAAGAAATTCAATGACACCTATGGCCATGATCAGGGTGACCGGGTTTTGCAGGGCATTGCCAACACCATGAAAAGCTCTTTCCGCGATATCGACTATTGCTGTCGTTACGGAGGTGAGGAATTTTGTATCATCGCGCCCAACACGGCGGTTCCGGGTCTGCAGATTGTGGCGGAACGTTTCCGCGAGAAGGTGGAAGCCCTGGTGATCGACGGGCTCAAAGTGACCATCAGTATTGGCGCGGTTTCCTACCCGCTGCATCTGCCCCACGCCAAAGGACCGTTGGAAATGTTCAAGGCGGCGGACGAGTCCTTGTATCACGCCAAGAAGTCGGGACGAAATCAGGTTCGCCTCTATTCACCCCAGGATTCCTCCGCATGACGACCATCCATACAAAACCCGGTCGCCCCGTGTCGGCGAGGTATCGCGGTCCGTTCGGGGTGGTCACGGTGCTGGCGATGGGGTTGTTCGCCATATCCGCCCATGCGGAGCTGGATGCCGCAACAGCCCTCGAAGTGTTGAAACGCAATGATTGCACCAAGTGCCACTCCGTACAAAAATCGAAAAACGGGCCGGCCTATACCAAGGTCGCCCAAAAGTATCGAGGCGACCCCAAGGCTGAAGAGAAACTGTTCAAACACTTGACCTCCAACCCCAAAGTCAAACTGTCGGATGGGAGTGAGGAAGACCACAAAAAAACCGACTTCGACAATCCGGAACACCTCAAAGAGTTCATTCGCTGGATACTGTCGCTTTAACGGCGTCAGTCTGATGTGTCTTGCGTTGGCGCTTCCCGAGACCGATGTCCGGGGATATATTGTTTGACTTGCCAATATGTCATCCTTTAAGTAGCAATAAAAGAAAATGTTCCATTCTTTGACGTTTCATTGATCGCCAGAGGGAATTGCAATGCTGTTGCTATGTTTCCGTGAAAATCCAAAGCCAAGTCAACAGACAGAACATTTCCTTTTTTTGCTACTTAAAAGATAAAATATTAAAAGGCGGTGTTCCTCCGGTCGCGGTGACCTTGCAGCGCCCCCCATGAAGCCGTGTTTGTCGATTACCCCGTTCTCGTGCGATCGAAGAGGAAACGTGGAGATGCTGCGCTACTTGCTCATGGTGTGCCTTGGACTCGCTCCGTTGCTGGCAAACGTCGAGGCTTCGGCGGAAGAGGAGAAGGCCCCGCCCCAGAATGCCGTGATGCGGGGGGACGCCGAATGCACCATTTGTCACGATGAGGAGGATTCCACCTCGGTGCTGGCCATCGGAAAAACCAAACACGGCACCTTGGCCGACAGCCGCACCCCAACCTGTACCAGTTGCCACGGACCCAGCCAGGCTCATGTGAAAAATAAAGTTGCCGGGCAGGATAAACGGCCCAAACCGGACATCACCTACGGGCGGCGTTCCCCCGCGATCCGTCTCGATGCCCGTATCGACGAGGATTTCGGCAGCTTCAAAACCACCGATACGCCAGCCGCAACCATCAACAAAGCCTGTCTCTCCTGCCATCAGGGGGAAAAACTCCTCTACTGGTCCGGCAGCGCCCACTCCAGCCAGGAGGTGGCCTGCTCCGGTTGCCACGAGATTCATACCGGCCACGACCGGGTGTTGGACAAACGCAGCCAGCCCAATGTCTGCTTCGGCTGCCACAAAAACCAGCGTTCCCTGTTCAACCGTCCCAGCCATCACCCTGTTCCCGAAGGCAAAATGACCTGCTCCAACTGCCACAACCCCCACGGTTCCGCAGGTCATAAATCCCTGAAAGGGGACAGCGTCAATGAAACCTGTTACCAGTGCCACATGGAGAAACGAGGGCCTTTCCTGCACAGTCATCCCCCGGTGGCGGAGAACTGTCTCCTCTGTCACAACC
>JADGCJ010000127.1 GCA_015229045.1 Magnetococcales bacterium | reverse complement strand
AAACCCCGCCAGGAGGAAGGACACAGCCCTTCCTCCTGGACCTCCATCCCAGTCTCTCAATAATTTTTTTTCTGAGCAGCCGCCGGGCGGCAGGCAAGGCCATAGAGCGACACCCCCCAGGGCCAACTGCCACCACGACGAATCCACGCCAGTTCCAGGGCAGCCAGCAGCGCCAGGATACGTTCGACCCAGGTCGGCAAAGGCGCCTGGAAGTCGCTTTCGGCCTCCTCCCGGTCGACCGTTGCCCGCTTAAGCACCTTGCGCAAAAAAAAGACCGCAGGAAAGATGAAAAACGACCAGTACGATGCCTTCTCCACCCGAAGGCCGGTCGACGCCATCTTCGACACAAACGCTCTCTTTCGATAGCGGCGCAGGTGGTCGAAGGCAAGGTCATGCGCAGAAAAGAGCGACTGGAAACAGGGAACATTGAACAACACATGCCCCCCCGGACGCAAAACCCGCCAGACCTCGCGCATGGACCCCTGATCGTCGGGCAGATGCTCGAAAATGTCGAAGGCGACAACCAGATCGAAGCTCGCGTCGGCAAAAGGCAGGCGCTGTGCATCACCCGCAACCATGAGGCGAACGCCGCGCTGCCGACAATGGGCGGTGGCAATGGGGGAGAGGTCCAGTCCGACATACTCGCCGTGCAAGGCACACGTCGGATGATTGCCCCCCAGTGCGCTGCCCAGGTCGAGGATCCTCGGCCGGCTTGTCTGCTCCCCTCGGGCGGGCGGGAAGAGATCCTCCAGGGTTTTCACCAGGAAGCGGCGTCGGGCCTCATACCACCAGAGATCGGCCTCCTGGCTGGCCATGCGATCGAACTCACTGGGCTTCAAGCGGGACGCTCCTGCGCTGGAGAAGGCTGCAACGGCTCCCGGGCGGAAAACTCCTCCTTGTAGCGGGGACAGTCCGTCATCTTCTGACTGTACAGCGGATGCAGGCGCATGCGATCCCAAATGGCCTTGAGACTCTCCTGCTTGAGGTTGCCGGCCACGTCGTGGACCAGATCACAGGGAGTCACCTCGCCATAGGCGGTGATGTAGATCTTCTCCACCCCGGCCGGACAGCCGGAGCGTCCCCGAAAATTGTACATGTTGTGATGACGGGCGCGCGGATGCCGCAACAGCTTCGCCAAGGCGTCGTTGCGCTCCTGACAGGTCATCATCTTTTCCGATTGGCCCGACCACCTTCCCACCGCAGCGGAGTCGCAGATCAGCAGGAAGGCATCCTCCCGCTCACACAGCTCCAGAAGGTCGTCCATCTTCCGCTCGTTGCCGGAATTTTCGGTGGAGAGTACCGTGGAAAAGCACAGGTTGAGGCCAATCTCATGCGCCCAGCGGCCAGCCTGTATCACCTTGTTGTAGCATCCCGGCACGCCGCGCAGATGGTCATGCTCCTCCGGGTCGGCGGAATCGAGGCTGATCTGGATGGTGTTGAGTCCTGCCTCCTTCATGTCGGCCATTTTCTGGCGGGTCAGCAGCAGGGCGTTGGTTACCAGAGAGACGACGATCCGCTTCGGTTGGCAGGCACGAATCACCTCGAGCAGATCCTTGCGCAGGGTGGGTTCGCCGCCGGTCAGGTTGACGTGGATGATACCCAAATCGATCGCCTGGGCGATGATGTCACCGATCTGGGCCACGGTCAGGTCGTCGTCATCGTCGCTTTCCAGGTTGGCGGAGTAGCATTTGTGGCACTTGGCCTGGCAGCGGTAGGTGAGGGCCAGCTCCAGGGAGCGCAGGGTGTCCCGGCGCAGAATCATGGAGCGGAAATAGCCGCTGGCCACCCTCTCGATAACCGCCGGCTTGCTGATGAAGGTCATGTGGCGGGCGGCTTTGACGACGCGATCAAACATGGGACGATCCTTGGGGATCCGGAGGCTGGAGGGGAGGAAGAGCAGCGGTGACGAGGCCCGGGTCGGGAGGGGAAGAGGAACACTCCTTCCCGCTGGGAGAGGGGCGGCGGTGAATCGCTGCCACGAGGTAGTACGGACGCTCGCGCACCTCGTCGTAGATCCGGCCAATATACTCCCCCAGAATGCCGGTGAAGGTAATCTGGAACGAGGCGATGGTCAACATCAGGATGACGGCCATGGCACTGCCGGGGACATTGTAGAAGATCCAAAAGCCGACGCCGGTGATCCGCACCAGCAGGACGATCACGCTGAGCAGGGCAAAAATCAGCGTCAACCCGAAGCCGATCACGGTGAACAGCCTGATCGGTACGAGAGAAAAGGAGAACAGGGCGTTCAAGCCGTCGCTGAAGAGTTTTTTCAGCGTCTGCCGTGGACGACCCCGGGCACGTTGCGGGCGATGATACTTGATGCTGGCCTGGCGATAGCCGATGAAGGAACGCAGCATCGGATAGCTTTTGTTGCGTTCCTTCATGGCGCGCAGATGCCGGGCAGCATGGCGATCGAGGAGGGAAAACATGCCCGCCTGCTCGACCAGCTGGACGCTCGAAGTGGTGCGCACAAGCCAATAGTAGACAGCGGTCAGAAACCGGCGCATCCCCCCCTGGACCCGGCTCTCCTTGACCGTGAAAACCACCTGATACCCCTCGCGCCACTTGGCCAGCAGGTCAGGAATAAGCTCCGGAGGATCCTCCAGATCCCCGTCCATGAGAATGAGCAGGTTGCCGCTTGCGTTGTCCAGACCGGCGTTGAAGGCGTTCTGGTGGCCCCAATTGCGGGTCAGTTCCAGAATGACGATGCGCGGATCCTGCTCCTGGCGGGCGAGGAGCCTCGCCAGAGTGGTATCGCTGCTGCCGTCATCGACGAAGAGGAACTCAAAATCGAACGCCAGACTGCGGGCCACCTCCTGAAGGCGATCGATCAGGAGATCGACGCTCTCTTCCTCGTTCAGCAGAGGGATGACGACACTGACGCTTTCGACACTCTTTTCCGCACAGGGCGGTACGGTTGCGGGCATGGTTCATTCCGTTTAAAAATTACGCCTCTTTTTTCACCGATTTTTTGTAACCATTCAGCACCCGGCAACGAATCGGGGTCCAGGAAACTGGCGACCGGACAGGTCCAGGACAGAGTCCTGGCGGGGTTTGGGGCGAATCCCCAATAAAGTCTTTCTTCTCAAATCCTTTCTTGTTTCCTGACCAGAGTGCTGAACAGCTACGATTTCTTTTTGGTCACCCTGGAAGTCGTCTCCTTCTTGATGCTCTTGGGGGTCGTCTCTTTCTTGACGCTCTTGGGGAGAGCATCCTTCCCGGCAACCTTGGACGCAGGCTCTTTCTTGGCAACTTTGGACGCAGGCTCTTTCTTGGCAACCCCGGACGCAGGCTCCTTCTTGGCAACCTTGGACGCAGGCTCTTTCTTGACAACCCCGGACGCAGGCTCTTTCTTGGCAACCTTGGACGCAGGCTCTTTCTTGGCAACCCCGGACGCAGGCTCTTTCTTGGCAACCTTGGACGCAGGCTCCTTTGCGAGTATTGCGGGGGAAGTTTTCGCCTCGGGCGCCTTGGAGAGAGTCTCCTGGGGTTTGAAATCATGGATCAGGATCTCTTTGGCACGACGGCAGATCTCCCGCCCATAATCAGCCCACATGCCCTCTCCCCAGTAACGGTAGCAACTGGTTTGTGACAACATCAGATGATACAGGGCGTTGCGATAACGGTGTTCGTGCGCAGGGTGACCGGGTTGCAGTACCTTGTCGTGAAACAGGGTGCTCACCTCCTCCATGGGACCGAGAACCCTTTCGTAGCCCTTGACCCAGGAAAGATTGTTGGTCCAGCTTCCCCCATCCATGTGAAACCCATGGCCCTCCTGGTTGAGAGCGGCGATGGCTTGCATCACCCTTTCCGGCCCGTCGCCGGGAGAGACCCGCTCCCAGATGCGTTTGTGAAACAGGGGCTGTACCACGGGCAGATCTTCCATTCTGACGCCGGTGGCAAAGAGACGATCCAGATAGTCCGACACCAGCATGGGCGGGGTATCGGTCGCGGAGCTTTCGCGCATCACCTGCATGAACTTGGAGGGGAATTCGTTCATCATGACGCCGCCATTTTCGCCATCGGCAATCTGGGTGACCAGAGGCGGAATCGACCGACCTTGCAGGGAGATGCGAGAGAGTCCCCGCGCCTCGTAGCAGGGCTGCATCTGGCCGACCAGTTTGGCATCGCTGCCCTGGGTCTTGATGATGGCGATGATATCGATGCTCTCGCCCTGCGCGTTGCGGCACACCAGGCGATGCGGCAGATGCGGCTGCCGGGACGGCTGACCCGTCTGCGGATCCTCGACGGAGTGCTCCTGGACGAGAACCCACTGATAACCGCAACTGCGCAGAGTCTGCACAAAGGCATAGGCCACTTCGGGGTGATTGGGCAAAGCCATCTCTGCCGGAGAGAAACCACGTACCCGCTCCAGCGCCTCGATACCGAAAATGGCTGCAAAGTGGTGCTGCCAGGCCATGACGTGGAGCCGGTAATCCTGGACCGGGGTGGAGGGAGCCACCGGATGTCCCCAGGGGGATCCCAGCCACTCGATGGCGTGGCGCTGCTCCGGATGGCAGGTGACACCCTTCAGACAGGAGAGGACATCACCGGCACCCATGGTGTGCAAACCATGCAGGAGGGTGCCTGAATAGTCGAGCATGATTCGCGGGGCTTTGCCTTCCGCCAGCAGCTGCGGGATAAACTCCCCCATGCGCTTGTAACAACTGAGAAAGACACGGGCATTGTGGTTGTCGCCACTCTCCGGGCTGTTGAGCATGAATTGCAGGTTGCTGATCATGGCCGCCGTCTGGAGATGCGACCCTCCCGCCGGTACCAAAGGTTGGTGCATGTGCAGGGCAATGGCGAAAGCGCTTTTGATCGCGCCAAAATCGGCCGATCCGGCACTGAAAGGTCGATCACGACTGGCAACGATGCCTTGCCGGATGTCACTCTCGGCACCGCACAGGTTGGGCAGGTCATGAAGGATCGAGGGCATGGCGGTCATGGGGCACCTTTCCGGGAGCCGTCCACGACGGGGATCTCCCTGTTCATACGATTATTTATGCCGAATGAATTCATAGACGTTGAGATAATCTCCCGCCGAGTTGCGCCAGGAGAAGTCGTTTTTCATGCCCGTGATCAGCAGGTGCCGCCACAGGTCGCGCCGCTCCCGGTACAGGCCCAGGGCACGATGCAGGGCCGATTCGAGACCCGGATTGTCGGGATGCTCAAAAACAAAACCATTGCGCTGCTCACGCGGCAGAGAGGCATAGTCCCAGTCGAACACCGTGTCGGCAAGTCCACCGACAGCCCGCACAATGGGCACCGTGCCATAGCGCAAGGCAATCATCTGCGCGAGACCGCAAGGTTCGTAGAGACTGGGTACCACGCACATATCGGCACCGGCATAGATCAAATGGGCCAGATCCTCATCGAAACCGATCTCCAGGTGGCAATCGGCGTTGTCGTTGAGGTAGTGTTTCAGGTGGAGAAAATGATCGTTGATGCCGCTCTCCGGGCTGCTCCCGAGCAGAACGAACTGGGCCTGATTCCAGATGGCGGTAAACAGGGCGTGGCGGATCAGCGACACCCCTTTTTGCGTATCCAGACGCCCCACGTAGGCGATCAGGGGTTTGTCGTCGGCAGCGAGCCGCAGGCGCTGCCGCAAGGCCTCCTTGTTCTTCCCCTTGCCGGACAGATCATCGATGCCGAAGGGATGGGGAATCAGCGGATCGGCCTCCGGGTTCCACATGTCATAATCCAGACCATTGAGAATGCCGCCAAATTTGTCCTGATGCATATGCAGGGCGTGACCCATGCCAAACCCCTGGTCGCTGAAACGAGCCTCCCAGGCATGGCGACGCGATACGGTGGTGACGAAATTGCTGTAAACCACCGCCCCCTTGGTCAGATTGATGGCCAGGGGATTGGTGTCATCCTGGAGCCTTTCCGGATCCAGAAAATATTTGGCCCGGTTGAGGCCGGTGGCCTTGAGGATATCCGGCCCGCACGTCCCCTGATGGCGAAAATTGTGGATGGTGTGGCATACCCGGCAACTCTCCATGCCGTGTCGCTGGTAGATTTCGTACAACAGAACCCCGGCCATGGCCGTCTGCCAATCGTGAGTGTGAATGACATCCGGGCGCTTGTCCGCGACAAGCATGAACTCCAGGGCGGCCTTGCAAAAAAAAGCAAAACGCATGGTTTCGTCAAAATACCCGTAAAAGGCCCCACGACTGAAAAAGTTCTCCCTGGAGTGGGGTTCGATAAAGTAGCAACGAATGCCGTGAACAAGGCCGAACCAGACGGTGCAACGAATGGCGCCATCCCACCAGGGTACCTGAAGATCCTCGCGGGCCATGCTCATGCCCCAGACCTGATCATGGCGCATGCAGTCGTAACGGGGCAGGATGAGTTCCACGGCGTGGCCGCGTTGCCCCAGCTCCCGGCTCAGGCCAAACACCATGTCGGCCAACCCTCCGACCTTGGCGACTGGTGTACACTCCGCTGACATGATGACGATGTACATTCTGCAATCTCCCCCGTTGCGAACCCTGTCTGCCAAAATGGGACTCGGAAGTGTTTTCACGCGCAGGGCATGGATACCTGCGGGCAGCAACCCTGTGTCGAATACTCTCCCTTTGTCAGCCGACGCGACGTGGAGTTCCCCAAAAAAAATCAGGAACCTTCATCCGTGGCGATCCGACTGGGAAGAGGCCCTTGTTGGCCCTGATATTTTGCCCCCTGTTTGCGGTTGTAGGGACGACTGGTGGGGGAGTTGAGAGACTCGAAGGAGATGGCCCCGATGCGAATGCCGGGCTTCAAGGCCAGGGGGAGACGTCCGGCATTGAAAAACTCGAAGGTCACGTGGCCATCCCAGCCCGGATCGATGGCGTGAGCGGTGATGTGGACCATCAACCCCACCCGTGCCAGACTGCTGCGACCATCCAGCCAGCCAACGATGTCATGGGCCAGACGGATGCGCTCGACCGTCATGCCCAGGGCAAACTCGCCAGGATGCAGGAAAAACCTTTTCTCCTTGTCAACCACCACCTCCTGCATGGTGCCAACCTTGACGGCAAAAGGGCCACCAGGGTCGGAAAGATCCAGGTAGGGAATCTGGGGCGGTTGAAATATTTGAAAACGATCACCGAGGCGAACATCGATGGAAAACGAACCAATACACGCCTCCGTCGGCGGAGGATCGATGACGATTTGACCGTTTTTCAGTTTTTCCAGAATATCGACATCGGAAAGACGCACACGTCACCTCATGGTTTCTTACCCTGTTCCCGGGCGATATGGGCGAAAAATCTGCATACTCGGGTTGTTGCATCATGAATTCCAACTTGCAACAAGGCAAGGAAACGAGACAGCCACCCCTTGATTTTTTGATTTTGATAAAAATCTTTTCTTGTCCGATGGTTTGGGACAAATCTTGAGATTTTTAGGGTGTCGCACGCGGCAACCCGTGGTAAAAAGAGCACCGGGTATGGCAAATTCTTGGCCATGGATGACCGTGAAAGTCGCGCAGCGACTCTTCGTGATCGGAGGGTGGAGGGAGGCTTTCCCCATCCACGCAGTGTTGGACGGCCAAAAAAATACAATCTGGGAACCATTAGGGAGGAGATCACCATGCACAGAAGTTTCCGCACGGGTCTGTTGTGGGTCGGCATGACGCTGCTTCTGGGGCTGTCGGCCACGCATGTCTCGGCAAACCCCGAAGAGAAAAACAAGACCGCCACGGCCAACGAAACCAGCTTTGCCAACGATATCCAACCGATTCTCGTCTATCGCTGTCTGGAGTGTCACAAGGAGGGTGGCAAAGGAGAAATCGAGAGCGGATTGCGTCTGGACACCTACGAGGGCCTCATGAAGGGGACCAAAAACGGCAAGATCATTCTTCCAGGCAACGCCCTGGCCAGCACCCTCAACCAGTTGGTCAGCGGCCAGGCTGCCTTGCGCATGCCCCACAACAAAAAACCCCTCACCCCGTGTGAAACGGAGTCCATTCGCCGCTGGATCCAGCAAGGGGCCAAAAATAACTGAGTCCGCCTGTTTTCCTGACCGTGAAAATCGCCCGGCGACTCTCCTGACCGGAGGAGGGAGGGATCTCCCCGTCCGTGGATGTTGGCAGGGTTCGCCGTCGGTTTGGACATGCCGGGGGTGTGGCCGGTCTCGGGCCTGTGTTGCGGGGTCGGCACGGTTTTTGTATGCCGTTCTGCCCACGTGTTGGTCTCTCACGCCTGGAAGAAAAAAAAGAGGCCTGTTCAGGTAATAAAGGCGCATGCCCTACGGAAAAGGAAAGAGTCGACATGAAAATTCGTAAAGCGGTTTTCCCGGTGGCGGGCCTGGGAACACGCTTCTTGCCTGCCACCAAGGCCATCCCCAAGGAGATGCTGCCAGTCGTGGACAAGCCCCTGATCCAGTACACGGTGGAAGAGGCCCTGTCCGCCGGAATCGAGGAGATCATTTTTGTCACCAGCCGGGGAAAAACCCCGATGGAGGACCATTTTGACCGCGCCCCGGATCTCGAAGAGAAACTGCGTTGTCGCGGTCAGATCGATCTTTTGCACCAGATCGAGTCTCTGGTGGCGGAAGATACCTGGTCGGTCTTTTCGGTGCGCCAGAATGACCCCCTGGGCCTGGGTCACGCCGTCTGGTGCGCCCGGGATCTGATCGGCGATCAACCCTTCGCGGTCATGCTTCCCGACGACCTGATCCAGCCCGTCACCCCGGAGGGCCATCCCGTCCAGCCTGTCATGAAGCAAATGGTGAAACAGTTTCAGCGGGTCCAATCCCCCCTCATGGCCGTGATGGAGGTTCCCGCCGATCATACCAATCGGTATGGCATCCTCGATCCGGGCGGCCCCCAATCCGACACCGGCCTGATCCCGATCAAAGGCCTGGTGGAGAAACCCAAACCGGCCGATGCCCCCTCGCGCATGGCCATCATTGGCCGCTACATCCTGACGCCGGACATCTTTGGCCTGCTGGGTCGGCAACGGGTCGGCACCGGCGGCGAGATCCAACTGACCGATGCCATGGCCGGCCTGCTGAAAAATCATGACCTCTACGGCTACCGCTTCCAAGGAATTCGCTACGATTGCGGCACCAAGTCCGGCTATCAGATGGGCAACCTCGCCCTGGCCCTGGAGGTTCCGGAGCTGCGCAAACATCTGCTCCCCTTCATGCAGGAACGGCTGGAACACTGGGCCAAAAAGGCGGCGGCCAGCGAGTAGGTTGGGCGGCATTTCTTCTCATGTTTTTTGACACTCTCTGTAACTGCCCAGGTACCCCCTCAAGAAAGGCCTGGACATGAGAGCCTTTGTCAGGGCTTCGCCCCGAACCCCACCAGGACTCTGTCCTGGACCTGTC
>JADGCJ010000126.1 GCA_015229045.1 Magnetococcales bacterium | reverse complement strand
GGAAGGGCACAGCCCTTCCTGGACCATCCCAGTCTTTCAATAGTTTAAAAAACTACGCATCCCGAAATGGATTGGGTTTAGCGTTGAAAGATACGCAGGATGCCGGTCGTTGACACGACCTTGTCCGACAGGGATCTGGCCAACAGGCGATGAAACAGGATCGCGAGAGTGGGGTCGTGAATCTCCATGTATTCGAGGGCATGAACCTGCAGGCGATAGACCACGACCTGCCCGCAGGTTATGACATCTGCGGTGCGGGTTTTTTTCAGATAGAGGGCCAGGTCGCCCATGATGGCACCCGATGTCATGGTACGCATAAGCAGACGGCATCCATCGGGCAGAACCACGGAAACCGTGACGCTGCCGCTCTCCAGAAAATAGATCGATTCCGCCGGGTCTCCGCGTCGAATCAAGAGAGTCTCATCCGGAAAAGAGAGGCGTTCCATGGCCTTGATCATGTCGGGAATGCGAGGGTGAGGCCCCATGATGGTGACGAAGTGGTGGTCGATACTTGCGTTTAAAAGCAATGGTTGATGGGCTTCGATCAGGAGGTATTCCTCGCAACGCTCCAGGGCATGCTCCAGATCGGGTTCCTGGGAAAAAACCCCGCCTTCGACAAACTTCAAACCCGAATTGTGAAACAGACGCAGCAATTCCGGGGCAAGGTGGCTGAAGAAGACATGGAACCCGTTGCCTTCGGCCAGGTTGCGAATCTTGGCGAAACAGGCCATCGCCGATGAATCGGCACCCTGCACCCTCTGCATGTCCAGGATCACATAACGCAACGGACGCTCTGCAGTGGCCGAGAGACGTTGAGAGATCTTGTCGACAATGGCTATGGTGCTGCCAAAGAACAGATAGCCCTGTATTTGCAACAGGATGAACACCTCGCCATGCTGTTGCAGATAGCGGTTGGCCTCCATGGAACGCTCCACGGAGCTGCGCTGCTCCTTGCCGCTGACCGTGACACGCACGATGGGCAGGCGTGCATAGTTGATGACAAACAGGATCGTGGCCATGACCAGACCCAGGGCAAGGCCATCGATAAACCCGGCCAGGGCAGTCACCAGAACCACCAGCAAGACCACGACCCACTCCAGGGGTGGCAGAGCGTTTCGGGTATCGAGCAGCCACTCTTTGAGGAGCTCGAGTCCCAGAAACAGGACGATGCCGGAGGTTAAAAAAACCGGCATGGCCCCCACCAGGGGAGCCGTGAACAACAAACCCAGCGCCGTGACAAGGGCAGCCGCAACACCAGCCCAACGGCTGGTGGCCCCCATCCTTTCCGCCAGCAGGGTAACCCCGAGTCCCAGAAATCCCGACGCTCCGCCGAACGGGGCGACCAGCAGGTTGGCTACCCCGGTCCTTTTCAGCTCCAGGTTGGCATCGAGATCCCGTCTGGTGGCCAGCTCCAGACCACTGGTGTTGAGCAACGTGCCAAGAAGGTTCAAAAAGGCGACGGACAAAATGGATGGGAGTGCGACAAAAACCTCCAGCCAGTCGATCCGGTGAACCAGAACGGCCCAATCCAGGCCGTTGGTCTCCGTCCGACTCGTCATCGATTGGGGCAGCCAACCGGCAAGCCGAACCTGCTCGATCTCCTGACCACTCAGGAACAGCACCAGATAAAAGGCCGCTCCCGATACCACCAGGAATCCAGGAATGATCATGGGATGGGAGGAGCGGCGCAACAGCGCCATCAACCCCCCTGCAAACAGAAAAGCCGCTCCGATTCTGCCCAGGATATCCGGATCGGTCAGTTGGTACAGAATCACCGCATGGCGTTGGCTCTCCGAGTTGGCATGGGCGCCGGTCAGCATGGCGAGGGCCCCCTCCACCAGCATCCATCCCGATCCGGCCAAAAAGCCGGCAACCACCGGAAAGGGAATGAAGCGGGCAAATCCCCCGAGCCGCAACCGCCCCACGACGATGCAGAGCAACCCGGTCGCGAGAGAGGCCGCGCCGATGATGGCCAGGGCGGTGGCGACCCGCGCTTCGCCCGGGCTGATCTCCATGTTTGAACACATGGTCAGCAAGGCGACGGAAAGAATGGCGACGCCGGTCTCCTGCACCAACCCAATCGCATTGGGCTGGGCGCTGCGCAGCCCGACGGCCATGACGGCGGAACTCAGCAGCAGCGTTTGGATGCCAAGCTGCAACCCCATCGCCAGGGCGCCTGAGAACAACAGGGAGGCAATGGCCAGACTTGCTCCAATGTTGTCGATACCGACCATGAGACCAGCAAGCAGCGTGGGAAGAAACGCCACCTGGTGTGGTTTTTGACACGTTTTGGCCTGGATCGCGAACGATTGGGAGTTCATGACCGTCAAAGTAAACTTCCCTGGCTATGGAAGTCGAGGAACCTTTCTTGTCTCCTCACCCATTGACAGATGATTGGTCGAGGCTACTCTTGTTCAGGTTTTTTTCCCATCATGTCATCGACGGTGGATGGAATGTCTGTTTCCCGACTCCAGAGTGTGCGTTCGTTCCTCATGGTACGGATTTTGGCCGAGACGGCCCTTGTCGGTCTGATCGCCGCCCTGATCCGTTTTCTGTGGGTGGAACCCCAGGCCATCGGGCTGCTGTGTCAGACCGATCCTCCCCCCTGGTGGTGCCTGCTGCGTCAGGCACTGGGCATGGCCTTTCACTTCAGGGTATTTGGCACACTGGCCATTGTTCTGGCCGGGGCTGCCCACCTGTTTCCTGGCCGGACGCGTACCCTGGGTCGCCTGGCCATGGCCTCAGGCATGCTCGGCCTGGTGTTTTACAATGCCCTGGGTGGGGCGGTCGGGTTTGTCGGGGGCATGCTCGCCCTGGTCGGAGAAGACTCCCCCTCTGTCGCCATGGCTCCTTCCTCCCGACCGGAGACGTAACGCCACTCCTGCGCCATGACACGCCGCAAGGGGATGATCAGGAGAAGTATGACAACGTTCCAGGCCATCGCTTCCCGATTGACGGGGGTTTCCACCACAACGCCCAGCAAGAGACATAGTGCAAGCAAAGCTCCCAGCCAAGCCTCCATCGGCTGACGCCCTGCGGGTAACCGATGCAAAAACAACAAGGCCGGCGCCAGAAACAGCGCCGCGGGAAAATCCCGATAACGGCCATCCACCACCAGGGGCAACGCCAGCAAAGCCGCTGCCACCAGGGTGACGGCCCGCAAAGCGCCCCAGGTCAGTTCAGGCAGCGCCGGAGACTCCCCCGGCGGCAGACGACGCAACAACCAGGCCCGCACCGTGGCCAGATCCGGGGGCACCACTCTGCCCCATCGGCATTCGGGAGCGATCGACACCACACCCAACAGGACCAGGGAGAGGGCCGACATGCCGCTGCCTGCCACACCCCACAGCCAGTCGGAAGGGGTGATGGCCGCCCCCGCCAGTTGACGGGTATGGAGATAAAAGATTCCCACCACCCCATGCCCGCAGGCAGCCAGCACCAGCCAACGCCACCAGGCCAGGGTGCGCCGACGGGCCATCCCCATCGCCAGGGCGGAGAGTAAACCTCCCGCGCCCAGCAACCAGGGCCAGAGAGGGTGTTCGCTCACCGGGCCAGCCAGTGAAAATTTGGGGTGACGCCCCGTATCGAACAACCCCCAGTGCCCGCCGACCGTCCCCTCCTGAAAACGTTTCCAGGGTTGATCGAAGGCCTCGATGAGGTTGTAGGGAACTCCGGCCTGCCGGGTGAGAGCGATGAACTCCCGCACGAAACGGGCCTGGTTGACCAGCCCGGGCACGGCTCGTTCCCGACTGCGTCCCGCACTGGGCCAGCCGGTTTCACCGATGAGAATCGGTTTGCCGGGAAAGGCGGCCTGCACCTGGGCGACAATGCCGGCTACGTGCTGCAAGGCGTCGGTGACCGACACCGGCACATCCTCCCAATAAGGCAGAATATGGATGGTGAGAAAATCGACATGCGCGGCCACCTCGGGGTTTTTCAGCCAGAATTCCCAGACATCGGCATAGGTGAGGGGCAGGGTTGTCTGCCGTCGTACCTCTTCGATGATCTGGATCAATCCCTGGGCATCCTGTTCCTTGCGCAAAAGCACCTCGTTGCCGACGATGATCGCCCGCACGGATTGAGGGTGCAAAGCGGTTGCAGATAGAGTAGAGTGTATCTCCAACCGATTGCTCTTGGCCTCCCGACCGATCCAGATACCCGGCAACAGCTGCAGGCCGTATTGCCGGGCCAAAGGTACCACAGCCTCCAGTCCCATGCGGGTGGAGTAGGTGCGTACACAGTCGGTGTGTGGCGCCAGCAGGGCCAGATCCTCGCGAATCTGTTCCGGGGGGATGACCAGGGTCGGATCGAAGGGGGTCTGGTCGCCGCGAAAGGGTGTATAGGAGAGGCATTGGAAGCGTGCCTGGGGTACATCGGGCAGACTGACGGCTCTTCCCAGCAGGAACCACCCCCCCCAGGCGACCAGAAAAAGCGCCATCCAGAAGGAGAGGCGACAGACGAGAGAGCGACACACTGGTTGGAATCCTTTTTGCACCGGCTTGCAGAATCAGGGAGGTTGTCCGTTGGCCTCTTCTCAATAACCGAACCCCGTTCTCTTTTCCACGACTTTTTTTCCCCATTCCCATGAGCAGCATGTTACCACCTGAAATCGCCATGCGTCGTGTCAATGCGGTCGTTGTGACCGTGGCCGCTCTTCTCACCGTCTGTCTGTGGGCGGTGATCAACTGGCCTGTTCCGGCTCCGCCTTGGCCGGACAAGGTGGCGGGTGTGGCCTACTCCCCTTTCCGGGCCCACAACAATCCGGTCAAAAACAACTATCCGACCGTGGAAGAAATCGATGCCGATCTGGCCATGCTCCAGAGCAAGGCGACCGCTCTGCGCGTTTACGGCGTGGATGGTACTCTGGTGGAGATTCCCCGCCTGGCCAGAAAATATGGCCTGACCGTCACCATGGGTACGTGGCTCGATCAAACCAACCTCGATCTGACCAATACCTATATCGCCCAGTTGATCGAGACGGCCCGCACCAACAGCAACGTCGTCCGGGTCATTGTGGGCAACGAATCCCTGTTGCGGGGGGATTTCAGCGTCGATGAAATCATCCGCTATCTCGACCAGGTACGCGCCGCCATTCCCAACATTCCGGTGAGTACTGCCGAGCCGTGGCACATATGGGTCAAATATCCCCAACTGGTCGAGCATGTGGATTACATCGCCGCCCACTTCCTGCCCTACTGGGAAGGGATCTCCCTGGAAGCGGGGGTGGATCATGTCTACGCCACCCGACAGATCCTGGCCAACACCTTCCCTGGCAAGTCCATCTTCATGGCCGAGGTGGGGTGGCCCAGCAACGCGCGCGTGCGCATGGAAGCGGCAGCCAGCAGGGCTTATGAAGCCCTGTTTCTGCGCCGTTTCCTGGCGCGAGCCGAAAAAAACCACGATGACTACAACCTGATGGAAGCCTTCGACCAGACCTGGAAGGTCGCCACCGAAGGGAGCATCGGTGCCTATTGGGGAATCTGGGATGTCGACCGCGAACTGAAGATTGCCCTGCGTGGCCCGATCGTTCCCATCGCCCACTGGCCGCTGCTGGCCGCTGCGGCCATCGTCGTCGGTCTGGCCTTCTATCTGCTGCTGTTGTGGGATGGGGCCTTTTTCAGCATTCAGGGGCGCATTTTTCTGTGCGGGGTCTCCTTCGTCAGCAGCAACACCATGGTGTGGATCTGCAACGACTATCTCGACCAATACATCACCTTCAAGACCATCGCTGTCGGGGTATTGTTGGGCGTCGGTTTTCTGGGTGTCTTTCTGGTTTTGCTCACCGAGGCGCATGAAACGGCCGAGACCCGCTGGGTGTTTCAGCGGCGGCGCATGTTTCACCCGATTCTCATGCGCACGGCGGAGTCTCGTCTGCCCCATCTGCCCAAGGTTTCGGTCCATGTTCCGGCTTACAACGAACCCCCGGAGATGATGATCGAAACCCTGAACGCCCTGGCCCGCCTTGACTATCCGGACTATGAGGTGCTGGTCATCGACAACAACACCGCCGACCCGGCAGTCTGGAAGCCGGTCGAGGCCCATTGCCAGACCCTGGGGCCGCGTTTCCGGTTTTTCCATGTGGCCCCTCTCAAGGGATTCAAGGCAGGCGCCCTCAATTATGTCACGGCCCTCACCGCGCCGGATGCGGAGATCATCGCCGTCATCGACTCCGATTATCAGGTGTCACCCACCTGGTTGAGGGATCTGGTTCCCTATTTTTCACGGCCGGAAGTCGGCCTGGTGCAATCCCCCCAGGATTATCGCGACAATGGAGAAAACCCATTCAAATCGATGTGTTATTATGAATACAAGGGCTTTTTCCATATTGGCATGGTCACGCGCAACGACCGCAATGCCATCATCCAGCATGGCACCATGACCATGATTCGCACCCGTCTGCTCAAGGATCTGGGGGGCTGGGCGGAGTGGTGCATCACCGAAGATGCGGAGCTTGGCCTGCGGGTGCTGGCCAAGGGGTTCGAGTCGGTCTACATCAAGGACAGCTATGGCAAGGGTTTGATGCCGGATACCTTCATCGACTACAAGAAACAGCGTTTTCGTTGGGCCTATGGTGCCTTGCAAATCATCCGCCGTCATGCCCGGGAGATTTTTTTCAACAGGGGTTCGACCGCGCTCACCGGGGGGCAGCGCTATCACTTTCTGGCCGGGTGGTTGCCCTGGGCGGCCGATGGCATCAATCTGTTCTACACCATAGCCGCCATCATCTGGTCAGCGGCCATCATTCTCTTTCCCAAACATGTGGATACACCCTATGCCATTTTTGTGACGCCGCCTGTCCTGCTCTTTGTCTTCAAGGTGGCGAAGATGATCTATCTCTACCGCACCGAGATCGGCGTGACGCGCCGTCATACCATGGCTGCCGCCCTCTCGGGACTGGCTCTCTCCCACACCATTGCCAGGGCGATGATCACCGGCGTGTTGACCAACGACCGGCCCTTTTTCCGCACTCCCAAGTGTGAAAACCGCCCCGCTGTGGTGCGTGCCATCCTCGACTCGTCGGAAGAGCTGGTTTTGCTGCTGGCCTTGTGGATCTCCGCCCTTGGCGTGGCCCTGGTGCAGGGCAAGGAGATGCCCAGCGCCTACATCTGGTCGGCGGCGCTTTTTATCCAGTCGCTCCCTTATGCGGCAGCGGTGCTGGTAGCCCTGATCAACGCCCTGCCCAAGCCGATGATGAACTGGGTCTGTCGTGTCAGAAAGTGGTCGGCACAGTCGGGTTGACGGGGTTGGAGTCCGGTCATGGGCCATGAGGTGCCAATCCCTGCACAGTGGCGTCAGGTAGAGATCCTGCGCAGCCGACTCCGCCATCATGCCTATCGCTACCATGTCCTGGATGATCCGGAGATCCCCGACGCCGACTATGACCGGCTTTTTCAGGAGTTGACGGCCCTCGAGGCCCGCTTTCCGGATCTGGTCACCCCCGATTCGCCGACGCAGGCAGTCGGTGCCGCGCCCTTGCCGGCCTTTGCCCCTGTCACCCATGGCGTTCCCATGCTGTCGTTGGACAATGCCTTTGCGGCCGAGGATGTCGAGGAGTTTGACCGGCGGGTCCGGGAGGGGTTGGGCAGGACGGCGGAGATGGTCTACGCGGTCGAACCGAAAGTCGATGGCCTGGCAATCAGTCTGCTCTATCGCCATGGCATCCTGGCCCGAGCCGCCACCCGGGGCGATGGTCGCGTCGGCGAGGAGGTCACGGCGCAAGTCGGGACGCTCCCGGCCCTGCCTCGGGAGTTGGTCGGCGTCGGCATTCCTGTTTTGTTGGAGGTTCGGGCCGAGGTCTACATGCCCCTCTCCGCGTTCACCGCCTACAACCAGCAGGCCCGCGCACAGGGAGAGCGCCCCTTTGCCAATCCCCGCAATGCCGCCGCCGGCAGTCTGCGCCAGATCGATGCCCAGATCACGGCGCGGAGGCCCTTGTCCCTCTTTTGTCACGGTCTGGGCATGGTGGAGGGGGGCGCTCTGCCCGAATCACACCATGCGGTGCTGGATCAACTGGCAGACTGGGGACTGCCGGTCTGCCCGGAGCGATGCCTGGTGACGGGGGTGGCGGGGTGTCTGGCCTTTCATCACAAGCTGTTGACCCGGCGCGACCGCCTTGATTATGAAATCGATGGGGTGGTTTACAAGGTGGACTCGCGCACCGATCGCGAGCATCTGGGCTCCCTGGCGCGTACCCCGCGCTGGGCCGTGGCGCACAAGTTTCCCGGACGCGAGGCGACGACCCGTGTCCGGGCCATCGATATTCAAGTTGGTCGGACGGGTGCCCTGACCCCGGTGGCACGTCTTGAACCCGTCACCGTGGGTGGCGTCACCATCACCAACGCCACCCTGCACAACTTCCAGGAGTTGCAGCGCAAGGATGTCCGTCCCGGCGATCAGGTCAGTGTGCGCCGGGCTGGTGATGTCATCCCGGAGGTGGTGACGGTGGTGGAAAAAGGGGTAGCGCGACCAGAGCTGTTGTCCTGCCCTGAGCGGTGTCCCATCTGCCAGGCGCCGGTGGTTCTCCCGGCGGGCGAGGTGATTGCACGTTGTTCGGGAGGGTTGGCCTGTCCGGCCCAACGCCGCGAAGGGATCCGCCACTTTGCCTCGCGCCGTGCCCTGGATATCGAGGGTCTGGGCGAAAAACTGGTCGACGCCTTGTTGCAGGCCGGTCTCATCGCTACGGTCGCCGATTTGTACACGCTGACAGAGAAGCGTCAAGAACTTGCCGCCCTGGAACGCATGGGGGAAAAATCGGCCGATAATCTGGTGCAGGCCATCGCCGCGAGCCGCAACCATGGCCTGGAGCGGTTTCTCTTTGCCCTGGGCCTGCGCGAGGTGGGTGAGGCCACGGCCCGCACTCTGGCCGCCCATTTCAAGACCCTGGAGGCTCTGGAACAGGCCAACCTGGAAGAACTTGAAGGGGTTCCCGATGTCGGCCCCAAAGTGGCGGCACAAATCCATGGTTTTTTTCATGTCGCGGGCAACCAGGAGATTCTCGAGCGCCTCAAAAAAGAGAGTGCCACCTGGCTCATCTGGTCGGGCAACCAGGCGGGGGCTGTGCGCCCCCTGGAAGGGCAGACCGTGGTGTTGACCGGCACCCTGCAAACCATGGGTCGCAACCAGGCCAGGGCCAGGCTCGAAGCCCTGGGGGCCAAGGTCTCCGGCAGCGTCTCCCGACGTACCCATTTTGTGGTGGCCGGGGCCGATCCTGGTTCCAAGCTGACCAAGGCCAGAGAGTTGGGCGTTGCGGTGCTGGACGAAGCGGCTTTTCTGGAAAAACTTGATCAGGCGTAACTATTCAGCACCCAGCGACGAATCGGGGTCCAGGGGGCTGGCTCCCTGGCGGGTCAAGGGCAGAGCCCTTGC
>JADGCJ010000125.1 GCA_015229045.1 Magnetococcales bacterium | reverse complement strand
TTGGCGGGCTGTGCTACGAACCGTTCAGCGGATCGGGATCGCAGATCATGGCAGGCGAGGCCACGGGCCGTCGGGTCTATGCCATGGAGATCAGCCCGGTTTATGTGGATGTGGCGGTGCAACGGTTCATCCAGGCCACGGGCAAGATCGTTTTTCTGGAAGGCTCGGGCGGCAAAACGTTTGCGGACATAGCCACTGAGCGGGGCATCGATCTTCGGTAGCGCGCTACAAAGCATGCTCCTGACGGGTAGGTTGAATGAGCACGTTGGCAGGAATTTTCAGTCCTTTATGAAGGCGACGGATCATTTCCAGCGAGAGTTGTCGCTTGCGGTTCAAAATCTCCGCCACCCGCGCTCGGCTGCCAATGAATGGTTCCAATTCCTTACGACTCAGTCCCATCTGTTCCATCCGAAACCTGATCGCATCGACAGGATCAGGCAGATCAATGGCATGATGCCTATCTTCGTAAGCAGCGATCAGCGTGGTGAGGATATCCAAACGATCTCCTTCTGGTGTGTCGGGATCGGCATCCATCAGTCGCTCCACTTCAGCCAATGCAGCGTCATAATCCTGTTCGGTCTTAATGAGTTGGATTTCCATCACACGGTCTCCGCATCGATTTGATCGTATTGGTAATGGGTTCCGACAAAACGGACGTACACTACACTGTAGGAATAGTTGATCTTTACGACCAACCGGTACTTGTTGCCAGCAATGTTGAAAACAACCCGATTTCCCGTGAGAAAGCTGGCATGACGGAATTGATTCTTGACATCGGCAGGAGTTTTCCAGTCTGCCTGGGCCACAAGGGCATGCCAGGCTTCAAGAGCACTCTTGCAATCCAGGTTGGCCGGATCGCGTTCCCAAAATTCCCGTAGCGTGCGTTTAGCGATGATTCTCATTGCGTAAGGATACAACGCTCCCAAATGGGGAGCAAGGAGCATTTGATGAGGCATCACCATGCTGATCAGCCAATCCGACTGGGCGCGGCAGCAGGGATTCTCGCGCCAATACGTCAGCAAACTGGTCAAGAGCGGCACAATCCGTCTGGTGGATGGCAAAGTGGACACCGTCCAGGCCGCAACAGCCTTGGCGGCCAGCGACGATGGCAGATTGTTCGTCTGCCAGGAGTCGCCACCTCCGCCTGCCGTGGGGAGTGCGAACCGGCGTCGGTTTCTGAACGGCCTTCTTGGCACCGCCGGACTGGATGCAGGGACCACCAATCTACGGGTCAATGGCCTGACCACCAACGTGGACGCCTACGTCGAGGCCAGTCCCGACTACGATATCCACATCATGGGGGTCTCGTTCTTCATCAACGACACGGCGGTGGTGGCCAACCGGTTCGGCAACGTGACCGGATTGACCCTGGGTTTCGACATGTTCGCCCAGGAGTCCGGGAATGAGACCTATCTGGTCAAAAATGTACGGACCGGAGGCCAATTGATCGCCCAGACCGGCGGTACCAGGGCTTTCGGAAGTGGCGCGGATGTCAACGTGATCACCAACCTGACCGGCACCACGGACGCCCAGTTCGCCTATCTCGATCTGGGAGAGATCCTGCCCCCGGAGGGCTTGCGCATCGGACGCGGCACTCAGGACCGGCTGGTGGTGCGCATCCGGGACAACCTGAGCCAGATCTCGGCATCGGGTGAATTCTCGATCCGGGTGTTCGGGTTGCCGGGGGCGGTGCGGTCACTCCCCCGGTGGAGGGAGTGGTGCGGCTTGATCTGTATGCCTCAGGCCGATCGGTGGCATCCATTCCAGGGCCACGTCAGCAGATCCGGCAGTTCGTGGATGCCCTGCAGGAGATGCAGAGGGGAATGATGTGATGAAATAGTCAATCGTAAGAATGCGTAATGCGTCACGATGAAGCGTGTGACTTGAGCCAGTCCCGTAATGCAAGATTCATCTGCGCTTGCCAATTATTGCCAAAGGCATGAAAGGCAGACAACACGTCAGAATCGAATTGTACTGTTGCCGAAATTTTTGTATTGCTGTCCGAAGAACGGCCACGGCGGATCAGTTGGCCATTCTCATACAAATCAGCAGACGCGAACATCTCATCAGTCCATTCTGGAAGTTCGTCATATTCTTCCGGCTGAATGACATGAGCGTCAACCGTACTCCAATTTGTCCTTGAATCGGAAGATTTCTCGTTCATTGGCTTTCCTCATCGAAAAAACGTGGCGTGCTTCTCCTCGTTGCACATATCCGACGACTACCATGCGTTCGTCAAGCATGCCAAAACACATGATACGACGCTCACCGTAATCTTCACGGATATCCTCATATTCGTAAACACGCCCTTCAAAGATACGGGCAGCATCTTCAAAATCCAGCCCCCGCTCAGTTAGCGTCTTTTCTCGTTTGGTTGAGTGATAGGTGATCTTCATAAGTTCATTGTAATGACTCTTTTGTCAGGAATTCAACCATGAAACGCCTCGGCAACCTCATTCTTCCCGATTCCATCCAATGGACTAACCGTTATGCCTGGGCGCCGGTTGCCGTCGAGACCGCCCGCACCCTGGGTGGATCCCAGGTGGTGTGGTCGGTGCCATTGGTTGGTGGCCGTCCCATCGATCTGGAAGCGGCGGACGACGTGACTTGGCTCTCGCTCGGTCAGTTCCAGGCAATACACGCCATGGCCGTGCAGCCCGGAGGGGTCTTCACACTCACCTGGGAGGACGAGGAGTTCCAGGTGATGTTCCGCCATCAGGATACGGTTGGTTCCGTCGGCTCCGGCAGCAGAAACAGCGCCTTTGCGCCCACGAACCCGGATCATTCCAGACCGTATTTTACCTTGCCCGCCACCGGCTGGGGCGGCACCTGGGCCAACGGCAACATCCTGTCGTTCAAGACCCATCCGGCGGCGATCCCGATCTGGGAGAAACGGGTCATCCCCGTCAACACGCCATCTTTGTCCGGCAACCGGGTGGTGGTCGCGATTTCCGGTGAGAGCGAATGAAATGGCCGAAGTCACCACGGAGCTGCAGATTCAGTTTTCCTCCTTCGATGACGAGATGCCATTCGAGCTGGTGGTAGACGGGACCGATGAGGTTGGCTCCCCTGGTCTCCACCGGTGTCGTCTGGCTGGACGGTCAGGAGGAGACCACAATCACCAAGGATCTGGTCTTCTCCCTCGCCACGACCGCCACATTGAGCAAACCCGCTCTGGGCATCGACTCCGAACTCTGGTTCGGCCTCAACCTCGGTCCGTTGACCCTGGAGACCGACCAACGCACCGTCACCGCCCGTTTCGCCGGTGTGGCCATCGTCCGGGTGACGTATCGCTCGATGATGCAGCATTGGATCGCCTGGGTACCGGAGACCGTGGCTGGGCACGATGAATTCCCGTTCCGGGTCCGTTTTGCAGGCACGACCGGCGTGCGGCTTGGCTCCGGCGAGATCTTCTGCCAGCGGGGCGACGGAGCGTTCCGGGGCGCGGACATCTCCGACCCTCTGCTTTCCACCGATGACGCCAATCCGACGCGCCACATCGCATGACAGGCGCGGGCGGGATCGCCACCGTTTCTGTCTCTCCCATTGCTCCGCATCCGTGCGTCCTCCGGGAGCCCGGCGTAGTTGGTGGTACCCGTGGCCCAAACGCGCAGGACTCGACCCGTGAGGGGAATCCTGACGTCCAGAATAGTCTGGCAGATCTCAACGAAGGGATGCCAGGGGGGAGGCTTCGGAATATGAGGCGGGCGCCAAGCTGCGGTGAAGCTGCTCAGGCCGATACCGAAAAATCGAACCATGCCGCATAGAGTCGGTTTGTTCCAAAGCGTTGCCGCATCACGGTATCATCTCTTCCAAAATCGACCGACTGCCGGACACCATCCCTCGTCTCCCGTACCTATATCGCGTATCATACCGAGTCCAGGGATGTATGCGAGCGCACAGGTTGAAAGTAATTCTGCGGTGGAAAGGTCATGGGCCAGTGAACAATCAGTGAGGAGTATCCGGGGTGGACCTGTCCACGCTTTCAAACCATTTGTGGGAATCGGCCAATATCCTGCGTGGCCCCGTGGATGCGGCTGATTTCAAGACATATATTTTTCCGTTGCTGTTTTTCAAGCGCATCTCCGATGTTTACGACGAAGAGACCTCCACCGCTCTTGCGGAATCCGATGGCGATGCGGAATACGCCCATTTCCCGGAAAACCACCGTTTCCAGATCCCTGAAGGATGCCATTGGCAGGATGTTCGCGCCCGGACTACCAACGTCGGGCACGCCTTGCAGAGTGCCATGCGTGGGATCGAACAAGCCAACCCGGATACATTGCACAGCATTTTTGGCGACGCCCAATGGAGCAACAAAGAGCGGCTGTCAGACAATCTGCTCAAGGATCTGCTCGAACATTTTTCTAAACTCTCTCTGGGTAATCGCGATGCCGAGGCGGATATCCTGGGCCAATCCTACGAATACCTGATCAAGAAATTTGCCGATGCCACCAACAAAAAAGCCGGGGAGTTCTATACCCCGCGTTCGGTGGTGGCATTGATGACGCGGATTCTGTCTCCCCAGGAAGGCGAGACCATCTACGATCCTGCCTGTGGTACGGGTGGCATGCTGTTGGAGGCCATTCATCATGTAAGGCGCAGCGGCGGCAATGTCCGGATGTTGTTGGGACGTCTGTTCGGACAAGAGAAGAACCTCACCACCTCCGCCATTGCTCGCATGAACCTGTTTTTGCATGGCGCGGAGGATTTTCGCATCGAACGGGGTGACACCCTGAGATCGCCTGCCTTCTATGCGGGTGACAACCTCGCCACCTTTGATTGCGTCATCGCCAACCCACCCTTCTCACTGGAAAAATGGGGGGAAGAAGTCTGGGAAAGCGATCCCTTCGGCAGGAGTTTTGCCGGGCTGCCACCCGCCAGCAGCGGCGATTTCGCCTGGGTGCAGCACATGATCAAATCCATGGCTCCGACGGGACGCATGGCCGTGGTGCTTCCTCATGGGGTTTTGTTTCGGACAGCCAAGGAAGGTGTCATTCGGAAAAAAATCCTGGAATTGGATCTTCTGGATGCGGTAATCGGCTTGGGTTCCAACCTGTTTTACGGAACCGGACTTGCCGCTTGTGTTCTGGTCTTTCGGGTGCGCAAGCCCAGGGACCGCAAAGGTCGGGTGCTCATCATCGACGCCTCAAGAGAATTCAAGAAAGGACGCGCCCAAAACGAACTGCTTCCGGAGCATGTGGACCGGATCTACCAATGGTACATTCATGGCCAAGACGTGGATGGCGTTGCCCGGATGGTGCCCCTGAAGGAGATCGCCGAAAACGACCATAATCTCAACATTCCCCGCTATGTGGAGCCGGTGATCGAGGAGGAGACCATCACGGTCGAGGACGCCTTGATCAACCTGAAATCCAGTCTTGAGGCTGCGTATGCAGCCGAGGAGCGTCTGGAACGTCTACTGCAACAGGCAGGACTCATGCCATGAGCGGCCAGAAGATCACCCAGTCCGAATTGGAATCCTACCTCTGGGGAGCAGCCACGCTCCTGCGGGGCTACATCGATGCTGGCGACTACAAGCAGTTCATCTTCCCTTTGTTGTTTTTCAAACGGTTATGCGACGTCTACGACGAGGAATGCGCCCATGCCCTGGCAGAGTCCGGTGGCGACGAGGTGTATGCCTCCTTCGAGGAAAACCACCGATTCCGCATTCCAGTCGGTGCCCATTGGCGCGATGTGCGTGACAACGCCTCCCATGTGGGCAAGGCGATTCAGGACGCCCTGCGCACCATTGAAAAGGCCAATCCGGACAACCTCTATGGCGTCTTCGGCGACGCCCAGTGGACCAACAAGGAGCGCCTGCCTGACCGGATGCTGAAGGAGTTGATCGAACACTTCAGCAAACATACCCTCTCCCTGGCCAACTGCCCGGAGGATGAACTGGGCGTCGGCTATGAATTCCTGATCAAGAAATTTGCCGACGACTCCGGTCACACGGCGGCTGAGTTCTATACCAACCGCACGGTGGTCCACCTGATGACGGAGATGCTGGAGCCGCAACCGGGAGAGTCCATCTATGATCCGACGTGCGGGTCGGCGGGCATGTTGCTCTCGGCGGTGGCGCATCTGCAGCGTCACAAAAAAGAGTGGCGCACCCTGCGTTTGTATGGGCAGGAACGCAATCTGATGACCTCCTCCATCGGACGCATGAACCTCTTTCTGCACGGCATCGAGGATTTCCGAATCCTGCGCGGCGACACCCTGGAAGAACCCAAATTCATCGAGGGTGGCCGCCTGCAACGTTTCGACGTGGTGCTTGCCAATCCGCCATACTCCATCAAGCAGTGGGACCGGGACAAATTCGCGGCTGATCCCTGGGGGCGCAATCTCCATGGCACCCCGCCCCAAGGCCGCGCCGACTATGCATTCTGGCAACACATCCTCGCCAGCATGAATACCCGCACGGGCCGATGCGCCATCCTGTTTCCGCATGGGGTACTGTTTCGCAACGAAGAAAAAGCCATGCGGGCCAAGCTGGTGGAATCCGACGTGGTGGAGTGTGTCCTGGGCCTGGGGCCAAACCTGTTTTACAACTCCCCCATGGAAGCCTGCGTCGTCATCTGCCGGATGAACAAACCCAAAGCCCGAAAGGGCAAGGTGCTGTTCATCAACGCGGTTGGAGAAGTGACCCGGGAGCGGGCACAGAGCTTTCTGACCGACGATCACATCACCCGGATCGTCAACGCCTATCGCCAATTTGTCGATGAGCCCGGATTCACCACGGTCGCGAACATGGAGTCAGTCCGTGTCCAAGAGCACAATCTGAGCATTCCGCTGTATGTGCGCCAGGTTGTTTCCAAGCATGCACAAACATGCGTTTCCCTCGATAACGAAACATCGTTGCAACAATCCATCCTAGAATGGAAGCATGGTTCCCTGTCGCTGCGTCGGTCCATGAAGGAGCTCTTTCAGATGCTCTCTTCACGTTCCCCCCAGATCGTCACCAGCACCGAAACGCTTAACACGGTTCCACCCAAAACATCAAAGCGAACAGCACCGCCAGCCTTCAAACGTGCGGTGTTGGCGGCTGAGATCACCGCTCAATTGCATCATGAGGCGACTTTCGGTTCTGTAAAACTGGAGAAGATCTTTTATTTGTGTGAACGCCAACTCCATCTTGAGAAAGAGATGGAGCGTCATTATCTTCGTCAGGCCGCTGGACCTTATGATCCCGCCACGAAAAGATCGATTGAAGCGAACTTCAAAAAACAGAAATGGTTTGATGTGCAGCGCGAACTAGGCAAAGCGGTCAAATACGTCCCATTGGAAAATTTTGGCAAACATAAAGAATATTTTGATCGTTACTTTGGGGACAAAAAAGAGAGCTTACAGAAAATTATTAACTTGTTCAGATCCGCGAAGACCGAACAATGTGAAATCGTGGCCACCCTTTACGAAGCATGGCATGCTTTTTTATTGCAAGGTATCCATCCCACGGACGAGCAGATCGTTGAGAATGTGTTGAACGCTTGGCATCCGAACAAACAGAAAATCGAACGCGCTCGTTGGCTGAGAGCGCTGCCCTGGATGAGAGAGCATGGATTGGTCCCTCATCTGTTGGGTAGTGATTTTGAATCATGAAACGCATCGATCTCAACAAACCCAACTGGCGCATGGTGAAATTCGGCGATGTCGTCCACAACGCCAACCTGACCGTGCGCAACATGGCAGAAACTGCACTCGACCGTGTGGTTGGGCTGGAACACATTGATCCGGAGAACCTGCATATCCGTCGCTGGGATGACATCGCCGATGGAACCTCGTTCACCCGCAGGTTCGTGCCGGGACAGACTCTGTTCGGCAAGCGGCGAGCCTATCAGAAAAAGGTGGCCTATGCGGAGTTCGAGGGGATCTGTTCCGGAGATATCCTGACTTTCGAGAGCAAAGACCACAAAGTGCTCCTTACGGAGTTTCTGCCGTTCATCGTGCAATCGGACGGGTTCTTTGAATATGCCTTGGGCACATCGGCGGGTTCCCTGTCACCCAGAACGAGTTGGACTGCACTCCAATCCTACGAATTCCCCCTCCCGCCCATCGACGAGCAGCACTGTATCGCCGAAATCCTCTGGGCGGCGGATGAGGTCGTTATTCGGACTGAAGAACTCAAAGAAACGACTGAATTTCTGAAGTCTATTCTATTTATTCAATCTATAGAAGAAGCCTTTGGCACAGCAAATTTGAGAAAAATTGCTTACGCATCGCCTTCAAATGGATGGTCTGTTTTAAAAATATCAGACTGTGCGAAAATCGTTGACCCCAACCCAACCCACAGATACCCACCTGCTGTTGAAGATGGGATTCCTCTCGTTTCGACAGCTGACTTTATTGGCGAGTCTGGATATTCTTTTGATAATTGCCAGAAAGTTACAGAACAAACATATAAAGACCAGAAAGATAGATGTTTCTTTGCAGAATCTGACATCATATTCGCCCGAAAAGGAATTCTTGGACATGCTCGCTATTATGGTACAGAGCCAAAATGTTTCAGCCATACCGTTGTAGTTATCAAACCATATGAATCTATTGTGTCGAGCAGATACATCCTCGAATTTCTAAGATCGCCTTCTGTTTTCAGGTACCTTGATGCCATCATGAATACAAATAGCGGTGTTCCTACCCTTGGTGTGAAAGTTATCTCTGATATTCCTGTTCCAGTCCCCCCTATAGATAAACTAAAAATATTAGATTGCAGTCTGCACGCTCTTGATTTATCTGTTGAGAAAGCAAATAAATATTTACTATATCAATCTCAGACAAAAAAATCTTTCGTCGATCTTTTGACATCAGGGTTGGTACAGGTGGAGCATGTTTAACGAAAAGAACTTCTCCGAGCAGCCGCCCCTGGACACCCTTTCCAGCCAGTTGCCCCTGATCATCCCCCACAACATCCCCTCCCTCTGCACCCGGTCGGACCCATGAAAATCGAGTCTTTCATATCCGGCCAACTCCGTCAGCAGTACCAGTATAAGAGCTTCCACCCCGCGCGCATCAACCAGGAGTGGTCCTGGGACGACCCGCGTATCAGCACGTTGCTGGAACGGGCATCCAAGGCGTTAGGGGAATTGAATGCCTTCACGCTTATCGTGCCGGATGTGGACCGATACATTCAGATGCACGTTTTGAAGGAGGCCAATCTTTCCAGTCGCATCGAGGGCACCCGCACCGAGATGGATGAGGCGGTGCTGGAAGAAGAGGAGATCCTGCCGGAACGGCGCAACGACTGGCGCGAGGTGCAAAACTACGTCGGTGCCATGAACGAGGCCATTGCCACTCTGCGCGAACTGCCCCTTTCCCTGCGGCTGTTGAAACAGACCCACGCCACCCTCATGCAGGGGGTGCGCGGCGAGCGGAAAACACCGGGCGAGTTCCGCCGCAGTCAGAACTGGGTCGGCG
>JADGCJ010000124.1 GCA_015229045.1 Magnetococcales bacterium | reverse complement strand
CGAAGCCCTGACAAAGGCTTTCATGTCCAGGCCTTTCTTGAGGGGGTACCTGGGCGGTTACGGCATATCTCAAGAGAAATGCGGTTCAGCTGAACAAGGACCGATATTTTGGGCGTCGCCTCGGTTGCGAGGATGTGCAGAAGGCTGGGTAGTAGCTGAATTTGGGTTGAAAGTCTCGGGGTGACTTGTTAACATACAGTCAGTCGGGGCCAATCCCTAAACTTGCCAAATATCGAAAGAGGCTCATATGGGTATCAGCTACAAAGATCTCGGTCTGGTGAACACCAAGAAAATGTTTGAAGCGGCATTCAAGGGCAAGTTCGCCATTCCTGCGTATAATTTCAATAACATGGAACAGCTGCAAGCCATCGTGACCGGCTGCGGCGAGTCCGATTCCCCCTTCATCCTGCAAGTGTCGAGCGGCGCCAGAAAGTATGCCAACCAGACCTTGTTGCGCTTCCTGGCCCAGGGTGCGGCCCAGATGCTGAAAGAGATCAATCCGCACCTGAAGTTTGCCCTGCACCTCGACCATGGTGACACCCTGGAGCTGTGCAAGTCCTGTATCGATACCGGGTTCTCCTCGGTCATGATCGATGGTTCGCACCACTCCTTCGCCGACAACATCGCCCTGACCAAGCAAGTGGTCGAATATGCGCACAAGCATGATGTGACGGTCGAAGGCGAACTCGGCGTTCTGGCCGGCATCGAAGACGATGTCGTCGCCGAAAAATCGACCTACACGCAGCCTTCGGAAGTCGAAGAGTTCGTCAGCAAGACCGGCGTCGACTCCCTGGCCATCTCCATCGGCACCTCGCATGGCGCCAACAAGTTCAAGCCGGATCAGTGCACCAAGAATGCCGAGGGCGTGTTGGTTCCTCCTCCCCTGCGCTTCGATATCCTCGAAGAGATCGAGAAGAGAATCCCCGGCTTCCCCATCGTTCTGCACGGCGCCTCCTCGGTCGTGCCGAGCTATGTCAACATGATCAACTCCAACGGTGGCAAGCTGAAAGATGCCGTCGGCATTCCTGCCGAGCAGCTGCGCCGCGCCACCCAGTCCGCTGTCTGCAAGATCAACATCGACTCCGACGGCAGATTGGCCATGACGGCCGTCATCCGCAAGGTCTTCGCCGAAAAGCCCGCCGAGTTTGATCCCCGGAAGTACCTCGGCCCGGCCCGCGATGAGCTGAAAGCGATGATCATCGACAAGAACAAGACCGTCCTTGGCTCGGCTGGCCAGGGCAAGGTGATCTTCGGCTGATTGCCGTTTCGATACCTTGAATAACAAAGACGCCCCGGCAGAGATCTTCTGCCGGGGCGTTTTTGCACTCCTGTCAGGAAAATGCAGGGGGGGGGCGTGGCTATGTAAGTTTTGTGTGACGCCCTACTCCACCGTCACGCTTTTGGCCAGATTGCGTGGTTGATCGACATCCGTCCCCTTGAGAACGGCGATATGGTAGGCCAAAAGCTGTAACGGAATGACATAAAGCAGGGGGGCGACAAAATCCCCGCATGGGTCGAGCAGAACGCTGAAATTGGCCACCGTCGGGGCGGGATGGTGGCTGCCGTTGCTGGAAATCAGGACCACACGCCCCCCCCTGGCCTTGACCTCTTCAAGATTGCTCACCACCTTCTCAAATAAATGGTCCCGGGGTGCCACGACCACGACTGGCAGCTCTTCGTCGATCAGGGCGATGGGTCCGTGTTTCATTTCGCCGGCGGCGTAGCCTTCCGCGTGGATATAGGAAATCTCCTTGAGCTTCAGGGCGCCTTCCAGGGCGATGGGAAAACAGCTTCCCCGACCCAGAAAGAGAAAGCCCGTGGCGTGCATCAACTCTTTGGCGATGGTCAAAATGGCATCGTCATGGGCAAGAACCCGCTCCATATGTGCTGCAACACCCTGGAGTTGAGCGACAAGCTGACTCTCCTGGGGCGACGCAACACGTCTCTGGGCACGTCCCAGAGCGATAGCCAGACAGGCCAATACAACCAGTTGTGTGGTAAAGGCTTTGGTCGAGGCCACACCGATCTCCGGCCCGGCCCGGGTATAGAGAACGGCATCGGCTTCACGGGCGATGCTCGATTCCGGAACGTTGACAATGGCCAGAACCGGCTGCCCCGCTGTCTTGACATGACGCAGGCAGGCCAGGGTATCGGCGGTTTCGCCGCTTTGGGAAATGACGACGGTCATACCCATCTCGGCCAAAGGGGGTTGCCGATAGCGAAACTCCGAGGCCACATCCACCCCAACCGGAATGCCGGACAACCCTTCGATCCAATATTTGGCCACCAACCCGGCATGATAGGAGGTGCCACAAGCCACCACATTGATAAAGCGCACCCGGGAGAGGTCCGGGTGGGTTGGAAAATCGGCAATGCGTTGTTCCAATGGATGCAAAAATCCCTGCAATGTCTGGGTGATGGCTGCGGGCTGTTCAAAAATCTCTTTTTGCATGAAGTGACGATAGGGCCACTTTTCAGTCAGTTCGGCGCTGACCTGCGAGTGCTTGATCTCCCGTTCGACCGGCTGGCCATCCATGTCAATCAAGCGGACCGTGTCGCGATGCAGGATGGCAATATCGTTGTCATTGAGATAGATCATGCGCCGCGTGTAGGGCACGAGAGGGGTGGCATCGGAGGCAATGAAATTCTCTCCCTGACCCAGACCCAGAATGAGCGGACTGCTGCGTCGGGTGGCCACCAGCATACCCGGATGGTCGAGAAAGAGGATGCCCAGGGCAAAAGCCCCCGTCAGTCGCTGCATGACCATGCGCACCGCTGTTATGGGGTCCGCTCCCTGATCCAACTGCCGCTGGATGAGATGGGGGATGATCTCCGTGTCGGTGTCGGAGAGCAGCTTGATTCCCTGAGCGGTCAGCTCCTGGCGCAACTCCAGATAGTTCTCAATGATGCCATTGTGAACCACCACCACTTTGGCAGAGCGATGCGGATGGGCATTGCGTTCGGTTGGGGGGCCATGCGTGGCCCAGCGGGTGTGGCCAATGCCGACAAAACCGATGAGGGGTTGTTCGACGAGTTGGTCTCTGAGGTTGGATAATTTTCCAACGGCACGGCGTACCTGGATGGCTTCCTGGTAGACCACGGCGACACCGGCTGAGTCGTAGCCTCGATACTCCAGGCGTTTGAGGCCCTCCATGAGGAGGGGCGTGACGTTACGTTCGCCTATGACACCGATGATGCCGCACATGATGGACCGTTAAAAAGGGTTTGAGAAAAAGTAACGTAACTATTCAGCACCCGGCAACGAATCGGGGTCCAGGGAGCCAGCCCCCTGGACCCCGTTTTGCTCATGGCCGAAACGATGATCAAGGCCCAATCAATCATCTCTTGTTTTGCGACGCGATTTCCACTCCGGAACCAAACGCTGCGGCGAACGAGACAGGGCCAACGCTCCCGGTGGCACATCGCGTGTCAGCGTCGTGCCGGCACCGACCACAGCCCCGGCCCCAATCCGCACCGGAGCCACCAACTCGGTATTGGAGCCGATGAAGACGCCATCATCGATGGTGGTCGGGTGCTTGTGGACGCCATCATAGTTGCAGGTGATGGTCCCGGCGCCAATGTTGACATCCTGGCCGATCTGCGCGTCGCCGATGTAGGTCAGATGGTTGACCTTGGAAGCAAAACCCACCGTCGATTTTTTGATTTCGACAAAATTGCCGACCCTGGCCTTGGCCTTCAGGACGGCGCCCGGACGCAAGCGGGCATAAGGTCCGACCGTATTGGGGCCTTGCAACTCCGCCCCTTCCAGGTGGCAAAAAGCGAGAACCTCACAATCGTCACCGATACGGCTGGCCTCGAGGTGGCAATGCGGCCCGATCCTGCACCCCTTGCCGATGATGACCTTCGGACCCACGCTCACCCCGGGGAGAATGACGGTGTCAGGTCCAATCTTTGCGTCAGCGGTCAGCCAGCAGGAGGCGGGATCCATGAAGGTGACCCCTTCGTCCATCCAGTGGGCCACCAGTCGGTCGCGAAAGGCTGCCTCCATGGCTGCGAGCTGGCGTCGGCTGTTGATGCCAGCCAAGGCAACGCTGTCCCGGTGATGATACACTCCGACCGGCTTGCCACCCGCTGCTGCATCGCGCACCGCCATGGCAATGATATCCGTCAGATAATACTCTCCCTGGGCATTATGGGGGGTGATTTGTCGCAGCCAGTTTTCCAGGCGATCCATGGAGAGGCAGTAAGTGCCGGTGTTGATCTCCGTGATGGCGCGGGTCTGGGGATCGGCATCTTTCTCTTCGACCACACGCAGCAGTTGGCAGTCGGCACCACGCACGATGCGCCCGTAGCCATCAGGCGGAATCTGCGTGGTGGTGACGAGGGTCAGGGCACGTTGATGACGCCGATGATCTTCCAGAAGTCCGGTCAAGGTGGCGGCCTCCAGAAGAGGGGTATCGCCGCTCAGGATCAGGAGGTCGCGCTGGGTCGAGTCGGTCAGAGTGGGCAAAGCGGGCAGGGCAGTCAGGACAGCATGACCCGTACCCAGCTGCTGCTCCTGATCGACCCAGACGATGTCCGGGGCGGAGAGCTGCGCCTTGACCTGCGCGGCACCATGGCCGACCACCACGACGATGCGTGACGGCCGCAGGAGACGCGCCGAGTTCAGGACATGCGCCAGAAGGGGCTGAAAGGCCAAATGGTGCAAAACCTTGGGGACGGAGGAGCGCATTCGGGTGCCGCGACCGGCTGCCAGGATCAGGATGGCGCAATCGTGCATGGGGATGGCTCCAGGAAAAACGACCGATGAAGAAAAAAACGTCCAAAAGACTGGGATGGAAGTCCAGGAGGAAGGGCTGTGCCCTTCCTCCTGGTGGGGTTTGGGGCGAAGCCCCAACAAAGACCTCCAACAGAATCACAGACAAAACCCCAACAAAACCGGGTTTCATCCCCGTTTCATCAGGAGCATGTCGGATCGATCAGCGCTGGGCCGGGTTGATCAAGGCGCAACAGGCCTCGGCAAATGCCAGACGCTCCTGGCAGGCGGCATGAGCCGGATCGTCTGGAGAGACTCCCTGCAAGGCCTCTTTGGCCTGACCGAGTTCCCGGTTGGCTGCTTTGGGATTCAGTTCTTTCTCGGCGATGGCCTGATCGACCAGGAGGGTCACCTGGTTGTGATAGATCTGGGCAAAACCATGGGAGATGGCATAACGCTCACCCTTGCCTGCTTCGCCAACGATCAGATGCCCCGCCTTGACTCCGGAGAGAAAAGGAGTATGCCCGGGCAGGACACCAAAGAGGCCATCCTGTCCAGGAATGGTAACCATTCCGGTGTCGGTGGTGAGGAGAAGCCTCTCCGGTGTGACCACTTCCAGTTGTAAGATATCCATGGTCTTCTTTCACGCACACTCGGTTACTGGGCCAGACGCCGGGCCTTTTCCTTGACCTCATCCATGGTGCCCACCATGTAGAAGGCGGCCTCGGGGATGTCGTCGTGCTTGCCTTCCACGACATCCTTGAACCCCTGGATGGTCTCCTTCAGGGGCACCAGAACCCCTTTTTGGCCGGTGAAGGCCTCGGCGACATGGAAAGGCTGCGAGAGGAAGCGCTGTATCTTGCGGGCACGGTTGACGACCAGCTTGTCGTCCTCCGAGAGTTCGTCCATGCCGAGGATGGCGATGATATCCTGGAGGGATTTATAGGTTTGCAGGGTGCGCTGCACTTCGCGGGCCACACGGTAGTGCTCTTCGCCGACGACGCGCGGATCAAGGATGCGCGAAGTGGAGTCCAGAGGATCCACGGCGGGATAGATGCCGATTTCCGCAATCTGCCTGGAAAGCACGGTGGTAGCATCCAGGTGGGAAAAGGCCGTTGCCGGGGCCGGGTCGGTCAGGTCGTCGGCGGGGACGTAGATGGCTTGCACCGAGGTGATGGAGCCGTTCTTGGTGGTGGTGATGCGCTCCTGGAGGGCGCCCATGTCCGTGGAGAGAGTCGGCTGATAGCCCACCGCCGAGGGGATGCGTCCCAGCAGGGCCGACACCTCCGATCCTGCCTGGGTGAAACGGAAAATGTTGTCGATGAAGAGCAGCACGTCCTGGCCGGCCACGTCGCGGAAATATTCGGCGACCGTCAAGCCCGTCAGGCCGACACGGGCGCGGGCACCCGGGGGTTCATTCATCTGTCCGTAGATCAGGGCGGCTTTGGAGTTTTTCCAATTGCCGGGGTCGATGACCTTGGATTCGATCATTTCGTGGTAGAGGTCGTTGCCTTCGCGGGTCCGCTCGCCGACACCGGCGAAGACCGAAAAGCCACCATGACCCTGGGCCACATTGTTGATGAGTTCCATGATGAGGACGGTTTTGCCCACACCGGCGCCGCCGAAGAGACCGATCTTGCCGCCCTTGGAGTAGGGGGCGAGCAGGTCGATGACCTTGATGCCGGTTTCGAGGATTTCGGCCTCGGTGGATTGATCGACGAAGGCGGGGGCCGGGCGATGGATGGGCAGGTAATCCTGGGTCTCCACGGGGCCGAGGCCATCCTGAGGATCACCGACCACATTGAGGATGCGTCCCAGGGTGGGGTTGCCCACCGGGATGCGGATGGGGGCGCCGGTATCGATCACTTCCTGGCCGCGCACCAGACCATCGGAGCTGTGCATGGCGATGGTACGCACCGTGCCCTCGCCGAGATGTTGGGCCACTTCCAGAACGACCCGTTCGCCATTGGGACGTGTCAGGTGGAGGGCATTGAGAATGGCAGGCAGCTCCCCCGCAAACCGGACGTCGACCACCGGGCCGACCACTGAAATGACCCATCCTGCTTTTTCGCTCATCACGAAGGCTCCGTTGCTGGCATTCTGTCGTTTTGCAAAAACATGATCATTTTAAAAAGGCCTGGAAAAAAAGGGGAAACCATCAGCCCTTCAGGCTCTCGGCACCACCGATGATCTCCATCAGTTCGGTAGTGATGGCGGCCTGGCGGGTACGGTTGAATTTGATGGTCAGCTTGCGAATCATGTCGCCGGCGTTACGCACGGCGTTATCCATGGCCGTCATGCGTGCGCCATGCTCCGAGGCGTCAGATTCGACCAGGGCCTGAAATATCTGCACGGCGACGTTGCGCGGCAGCAGGACGCTCAAGAGCTCTTCCTCGGACGGCTCGTAGAGGAAACTCCCTTGTTCCTGTTGGTCTTTTTTGCTCGTCGCGGTTGCCTTGACCGGGGCGGGTTGCGGAACCGGAATGACCTGACGCCAGGTCAACTCCTGGGACATGGCCGATTTGAAAGTATTGAACACGGCAAAACAGACATCGAACTCCTGGCGCTCGAAGGCCCTGATCAGGTCAACGGCCACCTCCTGCTCCGCCGTCTGGAAGGTCAACCGCCGTCCCAGACCGGCGTGGACTTTGCGGATCAGGGAACCAAACTGGCGTTTCAGGACGTCGTGACCTTTGCGCCCGACACAGGTCAGGGAGACCTGGAACCCTTCCTGTTGCAGTTTCGTGATACGGCTACGCACGGCGCGAATGACGACGCTGTTGAAACTGCCGCACAAACCGCGATCGGAGGTAAACACCACCAGCTCGACCTTGCGCCCGGCGTTGCCGCGCCCCGCCAGGAGAGGCGGTGCGCCATCCTGATTGCCTATGGCCGTGGCCAGGGCGTGGAGGATGCGTTGCATACGCTCGCTGTAGGGCCTGGTAGCCAGGGTACGCTCCTGGGAACGACGCAACTTGGCGGCTGCCACCATTTTCATGGCTTTGGTGATCTGTCGGGTACTCTTGACAGAGCGGATGCGGTTCCTGAGAATTTTCAGATTGGCCATGATCCGCGTTTCCCGTTACGACGTGTGCATGAGGCTTTGTACCACTTCCAGTTCTTCGGCGGTGGGGGGCACATCGGCGGCATCGTGTTCGTTGAAGCGGGAGACGACGGCCGTCAAGGCAGCGGTCAGGGCCTGTTCGGTCTTTTCGCTGATCTTCTCTTCCTTGCGGATGGTCTCCAGGATCTCTTGTTGACTGGAACGGAAGTGTTCCAGGATGGTCTGTTCCACCTGGGAGACCTTGCGTACGACGACGTCATCCAGCATGCCCCGTGTACCGGCGAACAGGACGACGGCCTGCTCTTCCATGGAGAGGGGTTGGTACTGGGGCTGTTTGAGCAGCTCCATGAGGCGTTCGCCACGATGGATCAGCTTCCGGGTCGAGGCATCCAGGTCGGAACCAAACTGGGCGAAGGCAGCCATTTCGCGAAACTGGGCCAGGTCAAGACGGAGGGAACCGGCCACCTGCTTGGTCGCTTTCACCTGGGCCGAGCCACCCACCCGGGAGACCGACAGACCCACCGAAATGGCCGGGCGCATACCGGAATAGAAGAGGTCGGCTTCCAGAAAGATCTGTCCATCGGTGATGGAGATGACGTTGGTCGGAATGTAGGCCGAGACATCGCCGCCCTGGGTCTCGATGACCGGCAGGGCTGTCAGGGAGCCGCCACCGTTGGCATCGTTCAACTTGGCAGCCCGTTCCAGCAGGCGCGAATGGAGGTAAAAGACGTCGCCCGGGTAGGCCTCGCGACCGGGGGGGCGCCGCAGAATCAAAGACATTTGCCGATAGGCCACGGCCTGTTTCGAGAGGTCGTCGTAGACGATCAGGGCGTGCATGCCGTTGTCGCGGAAATATTCACCCATGGCGCAGCCGCCGTAGGGGGCGAGAAACTGCATGGGGGCCGGATCCGAGGCGGTGGCGGCGACGACGGTGGTGTACTCCATGGCGCCGTAGGTCTCCAGGGTCTTGACCACCTGGGCCACGGTGGAACGCTTCTGTCCGATGGCGACGTAGACGCAATAGACCGGCTTGCTGGTCTCATGGGTGCGCTTTTGGTTGATGATCGTATCGACGGCCACGGCGGTCTTGCCGGTCTGCCGGTCACCGATGATCAACTCGCGCTGGCCGCGACCGATGGGCACCAGGGCATCCAGGGCCTTGAGTCCGGTGTAGAGCGGCTCATGCACCGATTTGCGGGGCAGGATGCTGGGAGCGATGGTCTCCACGAGGCGACGTTCCGTGGTATCGATGGGGCCTTTGCCATCGATGGGGGCACCCAGGGCATCGACGACCCGACCCAGAAGGGCTTTGCCGACGGGCACATCGACGATGCGTTGGGTCCGTTTGACCATGGTCCCTTCGTGGATGCGGGTATCGTCCCCAAAGATCACCACGCCGACGTTGTCTTCCTCGAGGTTGAGGGCCATGCCCTGCGTACCATCCTCGAAGGTGACCAGTTCGCCGGCCATGACCTTGTCCAGGCCGTGGACCCGGGCGATGCCATCCCCGACGGCGAGCACCTGCCCGACCTCGGAAATCTCGGCCTCCTGGCCAAACCCGGCGATTTGCTTTTTAAGGATACTGCTGATTTCGGCGACGCTGATTTGCATCACTTACCCCGTCATGTGAGCTTTGAGACGATGCAACCGACTGCGGATGGAGTAGTCCCACATCACGCTGCCAATCCTGATAACCAGACCTCCGAGGAGGTCGGGTTTCTCTTCCACTTCAACGGCGGCCTGTTTGCCCGTGACCTCGGACATGACCGTTTCCAGGCGCTTGATATGGGCCTTGGTCAGGG
>JADGCJ010000123.1 GCA_015229045.1 Magnetococcales bacterium | reverse complement strand
ACCCCACCAGGACTCTGTCCTGGACCTGTCCGGTCGCCAGCCCCCTGGACCCCGACTCTTGGCCCGATAATTGCTTGAATCAAGCCCAGGCCGACAGACAACCTCCATGGATGGAAGAGGCCTCCCTCCACCCTCTGGTCGTGAGGGTCGCCGTGCGGCTGGCGCGGTAAAACCCTGGCAACCTCGGGGATTGTATCTCCCGATGACCCTCCTCTGCGGGTTTGGATGATGCCAAAAAAGGGTTGCGGCAGGTCGGTCGGCCATTTTTTTCTCAACTTTTTTGCCGGATCGACCGATAAACAGAGCAGGGGGGTTTTTCTTTACGGCTTCGCAGCGATGTGCCGCCGACAAACCACCCCGGTGCTTTCGTCGGGTTTGAGACAACCTCGAGGGGGATGACTGTATGCCGATCACGATCAACAGCAATCTCATGTCCCTTCGGGCATCCCTCGCGCTTGACAATACAAACAAGTCGTTGAATACGAGCCTGCGACGGTTGTCCTCCGGGGTTCGGATCAACAGCTCGGAGGATGACGCATCGGGGTTGGGTGTTGCCTCGCGGATGGCTTCCCAGATTCGTGGCGCCAACCAGGCCATCCGGAGTACCAACGATGCCATTTCCCTGATCCAGGTGGCGGATGGTGCCCTGAGCGAGACGGCCGACAATCTGCAAAGCATGCGCGCACTGGCCGTGTCGGCAGCCAACTCCACCTACCTGACCTCTGACCGGGCCAACATGAACCTGGAGTTTCAGGCACTTGTTGCGGAGATTCTGCGCGTGGCCCAGGGAATAACCTACAACAACACGTATCTCCTGTCGGGTGGGTTCACCAACAAGCCGGTCCAGGTGGGGGCCAACAGCGGCGATTTCATTTCAATCACTCTTCTCAGCGCGACACCAACCGGGATCGGGATTTCCGCCAACGTCAGTCTGGGCGGGACGGATGGCACGACGGCAACAGCCGCCATCACGTTGGTCGACAATGCCATCAACAGCGTCTCCTACATTCGGGCCCTGGTGGGTGCCCAGCAGAGTCGTCTGCAATCGGCGGCCTCCATCGCAACCTACTACTCCGACGCCGTGGCCTCCGCCCACTCCGGCATCTATGACACGGACATATCGATGGAGACCAGCAACCTGGCGCGCCTCACCATTTTGCAACAAATGGGCGTGGCCATGATTGCCCAGGCCAATCTCCAGCCCCAGATGGTCCTGAGCCTGTTGAAACAGCTCGGCAACAGTGGCTGAGACCAGGCTGCCCTGGACCCCGCTCAAGTAAGGCTTCCCCCCCATCTATGCAACGCCGACCAGGCGTTTATGCTCCACCATGAGGCAGAGATCCTGGGTGGTCAGCAGACCGGCCTTATGGGCGATGGTCAGGGCCGCGTCGTTGACGATGCCACTCTGCAACCAAAAAACCCGGGCACCGATGCGCACCGCCTCTTCGGCGATGGGCGGCGTATCCTCCGGGCGACGAAAGACATCGACGATGTCGACCTTGATCTCCTTGGGAATGGCGTCCAGAGTGTCGTAGGCGGTTTCGTCGAGTACCTTGCCGCCACCGGGCCGGACTGGAACAATGCGATAGCCTGCCCGTTGCATATAGGCGGCTACGCGATAGGAGGGACGATCAGGTTTCGGTGACAACCCCACCACGGCGATGGTGCGGGCTGTGCGCAGCATGTCTGTCATCTCCTGGTCGTTCATGATCATGGCTGGTACTCCTTTCCAGGTCGAGGCCGGAGCATCAATTCCGGTGCAGGGTATCGATAACGGTGGTTTCCGGGGGTTGGGCGTCTGTATAATGACACCCCGCCCCCTTTCCGAGTCAACGTGGTGACATTATGCAAAACCGGCAAGGGATTGTCGTGGAGTCATGCGTTCCTTGAACGCATCGTCATGATCCAGGGAGGGTAAAACGCATGCTCGAAGGTATTTCCCCGCTGGCAACGCCACCTGTGGCGGCCTGTGCGAACCCGGATGGCGCGTGTGATCAGGTCGGGGCAACCATGCTCGACCAGGCGCGGCAAACCCTGCGTCTGGAGGCGGAAGAGATTCTGGCAGCGGCACAACGGCTCGACGAGCGGTTTGTGCGCAGTGTCGAGATTCTTGACGCCTGCGAGGGGCGCGTGGTGGTGACCGGCATGGGTAAATCGGGACTGATTGGCAAGAAAATTGCCGCCACCTTGGCCAGCACCGGGACTCCGGCATTTTTCTTGCATCCAGCTGAGGGTCGTCACGGTGATGTGGGTATGCTCACCAACCGGGACGTCTTGTTGGCGCTGTCGAACAGCGGCGATACCTGGGAGGTGGTCGCCCTGCTGCCGGTGATCAAGCGCCTGGGCATCCCTCTGCTCGCCTTGGTGGGGCGCGTCGATTCGACCCTGGCACGGGAGAGCAGCCTTTTTCTCGATGTATCGGTCCGGCGGGAGGCGTGTCCGCTGAATCTGGCGCCCACCTCGTCGACGACGGTAGCCCTGGCCATGGGTGATGCCCTGGCGGTGGCCCTGTTGCGCAAACGGGGTTTCGGTCCCGAGCAGTTTGCCGAACGCCATCCAGGCGGGGCGCTGGGTAAGAGGTTGTTGTTGCGGGTCACCGATCTGATGCACCAGGGGGAACGTATTCCCCTGGCCAACGCCGACGCTACCGTGCGCGATGCCCTGTTCGAGATGACCAGCAAGCGGTTTGGCATGACCGGCGTTTGTGATGCAACAGGCGGGCTGTGCGGCGTCATCACCGATGGTGACATACGGCGCTGGCTGGAACGCGATGAACAACTGTTGCAGCGACGCGCGGGGGAGATCATGACCCCGCACCCCAAGTCGATTGGATCCGAAGCATTGGCCGCAGAGGCAGTCAAAATCATGGAAGAGAAGAAGATTACCAGTCTGTTCGTGCGGGATGGATCCGGGTCTCTGGTCGGCGTCATCCATTTGCACGACCTGTTGCAGGCGGGATTGATGTGAACGGCCTGTCGGGGTGGTCGGCGGAGTTGCGGGAGCGGGTTGCCTCGATTCGCCTGGTGGCGATGGATGTCGATGGCGTCCTGACCGATGGTGGCATCTACTATATGGACTGCGAAGGGATGGAGGCCAAACGCTTCCACGCCCGGGATGGCCTGGGGATTCGCCTGCTGCTGGAGTCGGGCCTGTTCGTGGGCTGGATCACCGCCCGGCGCTCCGAACTGGTGCGCAAACGGGCCGGAGAGCTGGGTATTTCGTTTTTGCACCAGGGAGCGACCGATAAATGGAGCTGCCTCCAGGATCGCCTGCGGGAGATGGGCCTGACAGCGGAAAACTGCGCCTACATGGGCGACGACCTCGTCGATCTGGCAGTCATGCACCATGTGGGTCTGGCGGCCGTGCCAGGAGATGCCCATCCGGAAGCAGTACGAGCCGCCCACTGGGTGGCCAGTGCCGGCGGGGGTCGGGGAGCGGTGCGCGAGTTGATCGATGCCATCCTGCACATCCAGGGGCACTGGCCAGCGATCATGGCGCGCATGACAGGCGTCCGAACGAACTCTGCGGAAAGAGGGTGACATGCCCAGGCGCTACCTCAAATATCTGTTCCTGGCAATCTCTCTGATGGTGGTCGGGGGATTGGCCTGGCACCTGACACCGCAACGGGGCAACGTGAAACCCCTCCTGACACAAAGTGTCCCACCGGAAAAACGGCCTCCTGCGGCGGAGACTCCGGGTATCCCGGCCACCCTCGCCACCGATCCGCCAACGAGGCACCACGAAGCCACGGCCACCGGCGTACGCCTGGTCCAGGACGACGGACAACGCAAAAAATGGTCTCTGACCGCCAGCAGCGCCGAAAAACCGGATGTGGGACACACCCTGGCCAATGGGCCGCGCCTGACCCTTTTTTCCAACAAGGGAACCTCGGTCACCATCACCTCCCGCCAGGGAACCCTCGATCATCAAACCCGGGAAGTGGCCTTCGTGGATGAGGTGTACGCAACCGATGGGCAGGATCTGCACCTGACAACCACCCTGCTGCGTTTCGATCCGCAACGACGCCTTCTCAGCACAGAACGCTTCTTTCACCTGACCGGCAAGGGAGTCGAACTCTCGGGGATCGGTCTGGAGGTCGACCAAAAAACGCAGCAGGTCAAGGTGTTGCAAAAAGTCAAGGCGGTCTTCTCCGCCGGTTTTCGTGATCTGGTCTAGCCATGCCACAGATGCGCAGAACCCTCCTCCTCTCCCTTTTGCTCCTGACCGGCGGATGGCCATCCGGAACGGGTCAGGCCGCCCCGACAGGCGGCCAATCACCCGAACTGGTGATCACCGCAGACCGTCTGGAGGTGGATGACAAAAACCGCTCCGCCACCTTTTCCGGTCACGTCCTGGCTATCGAAGGAGAGATGCGTCTTGCTGCCGACCAGATGACCGTCCACTACGCCTCCCCCGGGACGGGAGATGCCTACAAGGTCAAGGTTCGGGAAGTGCAGGCCAAAGGCCATGTCGTCCTCGAACAGGCCGAATATCGGGGCACGGCAGACGCGGCCAGCTACAAGATGGGATCGCAAACCGTGGAGTTGCTCGGCCAGGGCAGCAACGCCGTCGTCCATCAGGGAGGCAATCGCCTGGAAGGGGAGCGCATCCTGCTCACCATGACGCCCGATCGACGCCTGGAGCGCGTGGTGGTACGCAGTGGCAACAACAAGCGCGTACAGGCGCGCCTGGCCACCAACCCCGCCGAAGCAAAACCGGCCTCGGGCGATACGCAGGGTGGCGCCCGTGAGTAGCCCGACCCACTGCCTGGAGGCCCGGGAAATCGGCAAAGGTTTTCGTGGCCGCATGGTGGTGAGCGGGGTGAATGTCTCAGTATCTCCGGGCGAGGTGGTGGGCCTGCTCGGTCCCAATGGCGCCGGCAAAACCACCACCTTCTACATGCTGGTCGGCCTGCTGGCCCCGGAGAAGGGGAGCATCCGGCTGGATGGCCGCGACGTGACGCGAGAACCCATGTACCGGCGGGCACGGGCTGGCATATCCTATCTGCCCCAGGAACCATCGGTGTTTCGCAAAATGACGGTGCGGGATAACATCCTGGCCATCCTCGAAACACTGCCCCTGTCCCGTAGCGAACGCCTGCAACGGCTGGAGTCGCTGCTGGAAGAGCTGGGTGTGGCACATCTGGGGCGAACCTACGGCTATGCCCTCTCCGGCGGGGAACGACGCCGGGTGGAAGTGGCCCGGGCACTGGCCATCCATCCCCGTTATATTTTACTGGATGAACCCTTTGCCGGTGTGGATCCTTTGGCCGTGGGTGATATACAATCGATCGTGCGGCATCTGAGGAGCAAGGAGATCGGCGTGTTGATCACCGACCACAACGTGCGCGAAACCCTGGGCATCTGTGACCGCTCCTACATCCTCTCCGATGGACGGGTTCTGGCCAATGGCACTCCCGCCAGGGTGGTGGAGGATCCGCAAGTGAGAAAGTTGTATCTGGGCGAGACTTTTCAACTGTGAACATCCTGACCCGGGTGGGCCGGGAGGGCTTTTTTGACGTAACGGCAATCATGTCAATCGACTGAAGGTGGGGGCAAGATCCATGGCGCTGGGATTGGAACTGAAACTTCGGATGGGGTTGCAACTGGTGATGACACCGCAGTTGCAAATGGCCATTCGGCTGTTGCAGATGTCCAGTATGGATCTGGCCGAGTACCTGCAAGAGGAGCTGGAGCGCAACCCCCTGCTGGAACGGGTCGAGGATGGCAGCGACGAAGGCTCGGGCAGCGATCTCAATCTCGAAGGGGACAGACTCAGAGGGGATACCTCCGGCGACATCCTCCCCGACGACATGATGGGGAACCGCACCCAGTCGGAGTCCCTGCTGGAGGGGCTGCCGATCGAGGGAAAAGAGGGCCAGCTGGAGGCGGATCTGCCGGTGGATGCCTCCTGGTCGGATATTTACGCCGATGCCCCCGCCTTCGAGCACGATAGCAATGTCGGCAGCGAAGCCCCCCCGCTGGAAAACACCCTGGTGCGCTCCAAAACTCTGGCCGACCACCTCATGTGGCAGTTGGGGCTGTCGGCGGTTTCGGAGAAGGAGCAGGTGATCGGCACCGCCCTGGTCGATGCCGTCGATGACAACGGCTATCTGGTCGGCGACCTGCAAAGCATCGCCGAGATGACCGGCTATGACCTGGAAGAGGTCGAAGATGCCCTGATCCTGGTGCAATCCTTCGAGCCGGCCGGGGTGGCGGCGCGCAATCTGGCCGAGTGCCTGCGCCTGCAACTGAAAAATCTGGGCATGGCCCACCCCCCCTACACCGACCTGCTGGACCATCTGGATGATCTGGGTCGCCGCGATTTTCGCAAGCTGGCCCGCGTCTTGAAACTGGACGAGGCGGATCTGGCCGATGCCGTTTCGGTCATCCACTCGTTGAACCCCAAACCGGGCCTGGCCTTTGGCAGCGACAACGCCGGCTATGTGGCGCCGGATGTCTTCGTGCGCAAAATTAATGGCGAGTGGGTGGTGGAGGTCAATCCGGAAACGGTGCCCAAGTTGCGCCTCAATCGCTACTACCAGGACGCCATGGAGGGGCGCCTCTCGCCCCAGGACAAGCGTTTTCTGGCCGAGAATGCCCGCTCCGCCCAGTGGCTGATCAAGAGCCTGGAACAACGCTCCAGCACCATCTTCCGGGTGGCCGAAAGCATCGTGCGCTTCCAGAAGGATTTTCTCGAATATGGCCAGGAGCATCTCAAGCCCCTGATCCTCAAACATGTCGCCGAAGATGTCGGGGTGCATGAATCGACCACCTCGCGGGTGACCAGCAATAAATACATGCACACCCCCCGGGGCATTTTCGAGCTGAAATATTTCTTCTCCTCCTCCCTGGCCTCGAACGATTCGGGCGAAACCCACTCCTCGGAGGCGGTCAAATACAAGATTCGCAAACTGGTGGAGAGCGAGTCGGCGCGTCGCCCCTTCTCGGACGAAAAGATTGCCAAGTATCTGGAAGATCATGGAATTGTCGTGGCGCGACGCACGGTGGCCAAATATCGGGAGGCGATGGGGATTCCGTCATCCTCGCGCCGCAAGCAAATCTCCAACTGACCGTCACGGGTAGAGGCAAACCAGGAATGTCATTGTTCCTCAAAGAGACCCGCGTCATCCAGGAGCTGGGGAGAACCGACAAGGCCGGACTCCTCACTCAGCTCGCCGAGGTGCTGGCCACCGATCTGTCCGGCGTCAAACCCAAGCGCATTCTGGATCTCCTCTGGGAACGTGAAAACATTGGCAGTACGGCCGTTGGCCAGGGTATCGCCATTCCCCATGGACGTCTGCCCGGATTGTCGGCACCCGTGGCAGCCCTGGCCCGCTCCCGGCAGGGGGTTGACTTCAGGTCCATGGATGGTGAGCCGGTCCATCTGATCATGGCTCTGTTGCTGCCATCGGAGGTGAGTGAGGCCCATATGCAGCTTCTGGCGACCATTTCTCGCCTGTTGCGCCACCCCAACTCCCGGCGTCGTCTCATGCAGGCGCCGGATCGCAGCTCCCTGTACCAGGCCACCCTGACCGCTGCGGGTGATCTGTGAACGAACATCACCTCATCGCCCACATGGTTCTGGTGACGGGCCTCTCGGGTGCCGGGCGTTCCAGTGCCTTGAAATATTTGGAAGATCTTGGCTTCAACTGGGTGGACAATCTCCCCATGGCCAAGATACCCTTCTACCTGGACCACCTCTCTGCGACCGAACGGGAGCGCTGCCAGCGTTTTGCCATCGGTGTGCATATGCGCGACGACCAGGAGTGCCCTCTGCACTTCACAGCCTGCCTGGACCAGATCCGGCAACGGGTGGAACGGCTGGAGACCCTGTTTTTGGAGTCTGACGTCCAGGTGTTGATCACCCGCTATCGCGAAACACGACGACGTCATCCACTGGCCGTCAACTGTACGGTGCAGGAGGCTGTCGCCCTGGATATCGAACGCCTGGGAGAGGTGCGCGCCCTGTCGGATGTCATCATCGACACCTCCTGGTTGACCGTGCCGCAGCTCAAGGACCGGCTGCATAACCTGTTTCAGGCGACGACCGGCCCCATGGATCCGCTGGTGTTCATTCGCTCGTTCGGCTTCAAGTACGGGACCAACACCGACGCCGACATGGTCCTGGATGGCCGTTTTCTGGCCAATCCCCACTACGATCCGCACCTGCGTCCCCTCTCCGGTCTCGATGCCGAGGTCAGGGAGTTTTTGGAAAAGGATGGCGAGGCCCTGGAATTTCTCGCACGCCTGCACAGTCTGTTCGACTATCTGCTGCCGCGTTACGGCAAGGAAAAAAAACGCTACTTCACTGTCGATATCGGTTGCACCGGCGGGCGACACCGTTCAGTCTATCTGGCAGACACCCTGGGAGAGCGCTTGCGACAGAAAGGCTATCGAGTCCTGGTGCGCCATCGGGATCTGGAGGGGATAGGCCGACGCCAGAATCCTCTTTGATGTCTGTGGGTGGGTTGGCATATACACAAACAATGGAAAACCATGGCTTTCGAGCCAATTTTTTGGAGACGACACGCATGTCACGTCACTATTTGTTTACGTCGGAATCCGTATCCGAGGGTCACCCTGACAAGGTTGCGGATCAGATTTCCGATGCCGTTCTGGATGCCTGTCTGGCCGGAGATCCGCGCAGCCGGGTGGCCTGCGAAACCCTGATCACCACCGGCATGGTGGTGATCGCTGGTGAAATCACCACGCAGTCGGTGGTGGATTACACCGGGGTGACCCGCAAGACCATCGCCGAGATCGGCTACAACTCCGCCGACAAGATGGGTTTCGACTACAACACCTGCTCGGTCCTGGTGAGCCTCGACAAGCAGTCCGCCGACATCGCCCAGGGGGTGGATCGCACCTCGGAGCTGGATCAGGGAGCCGGTGACCAGGGGTTGATGTTCGGCTACGCCTGCGACGAAACCCCGGTCCTCATGCCGGCGCCCATCTATTACGCCCACCGCCTGATGGAAAAACAGGCTGCGGTGCGTCGTTCGGGACGTCTTCCCTGGCTGCGTCCGGATGCCAAATCGCAGGTGACGATCCGCTACGAGGAGGGGCGTCCCCAGGCGATCGAGGCCGTCGTGGTCTCCACCCAGCATGGCCCGGAGATCGCCCACGATGACCTGAAAGCGGCGGTGATCGAAGAGATCATCAAACCGACCCTGCCCGCCCACCTGGTCAAGGGCAACATCGAGTACTACGTCAATCCCACCGGACGGTTCGTCATCGGTGGTCCGGTAGGGGATTGCGGACTGACCGGACGCAAGATCATCGTCGACACTTACGGCGGCATGGGTCATCACGGTGGTGGGGCCTTTTCGGGCAAGGATCCCTCCAAGGTGGATCGCTCCTCTGCCTACATGGGGCGTTATCTGGCGAAGAACATTGTCGCCGCCGGTCTGGCCACCCGCTGCGAAATCCAGGTGGCCTACGCCATCGGCGTCGCCAAGCCGGTCTCGATGATGGTGCAAACCTTCGGAACGGGCCGCATCCCCGATGACCAGATTGAAAAACTGGTCCTCCAGGTTTTTGACCTGCGTCCCCGCGCCATCACGCGCCATTTAAACCTGTTGCGTCCCATCTATCGCAAGACAGCCGCCTACGGTCACTTTGGCCGCGAAGACCCCGATTTCACCTGGGAACGCACCGACAAGGCCGACGAACTGAAAAAGGCTGCGGGCTTGTAAACCGCGTCTGTTTTGGGACATGTAGTTTTTTTGTTCGGAAAAAAAATGTTGGCATGAAAGACTTTATCGGGGCTTCGCCCCAAACCCCACCAGGAAGGGCACAGCCCTTCCTGGACCATCCCG
>JADGCJ010000122.1 GCA_015229045.1 Magnetococcales bacterium | reverse complement strand
ACCCGCCAGGGAGCCAGCCCCCTGGACCCCGTTTTGACAGCTCCCCAAATCACTACTCATGGTCCTCGAAAATCTCAAATGCGATTACCCTGGCTGTGCCCTTCCCTCTGGTGGGGTTCGGGACGAAGCCCCGACAAAAAGCCCCGTTATTCAAAAGCCTTCGGATTGGGCATGTACCGTTTGGGATCGATACCCCATTTGGTGTGTTCCTCGCAGCCGACGATGGCCAAGCCGTTGGCGACATCCTTGTGATCCATGAGATTGATCTCGATCGGCTCGATTTTTTTCCTGGCCTTGGCATTGGCCATGACCTTGATGACCGGGTGAAACTGGCTCTCCGGATTGGAATGGACGATGACCGCCAAATGGTCATTGTTCAAACGGACCAGGGAACCGATAGGGTAGACCCCGACACACTGAACAAATTTGTGATACAACTCCAGACTGAAGTGATACTTGCTCCACTCCAGCATGCGCTTCAGGGCGGTGTGGGGGACGTTGCCTTTGTGGTAGACGCGGTCGGAGGTGATGGCGTCATAGACATCACAGATGGCTGCCATCTGGCCAAACATGTTGATCTTGTCCCCTTTGAGTCCCTCCGGATAGCCGCTGCCGTCGTAGCGTTCGTGGTGCTGGTAGGCGACGCTCATGCTGATTTCGCTGATGCCGGGACAGCGCTCCAGGATACGACGGCTGTGCGAAACATGCTGCCGCATGATTTTGAACTCGTCATCGGTCAATTTTCCTGGCTTGTTGAGGATGCCCGGCGGGGTTTTCATTTTGCCAATGTCGTGCAACACCGCACCCACCCCGACATCGACCAGGTCCTGGGACGTGATGCCCATGGCCTGACAAAAAGAGAGCATGAAAACCCCCACATTCACCGAGTGCATGAAGGTGTACTCGTCTTTTTGCTTGATCAGGCTGAGGCTGAGGATGGCATCCTGGTTGCGGAACATCGACTCGGCCATCTCCTCGACCATGCTGCGCATCGGACCCAACTCCACCTGTTTGCCCATGCGCGCATCTTCGAGGACATTGCCGACCAGTTGCCTGGCCCGGGACTTCACCTCGGCGGCCCGACTCAACTCCTGGGCGAAAGGAGGCCCCCGGTCGGGCGTATCGTCATCGTCATCATCGCCCAGGGCGAGGAGCTGGGCAGCCAACTCCGCTTCCACGTCCGCCCGGTTCCGGGAACCCGCTATGTCTTCCCCTTTGCTGGTATCGATATCAAGTTCGCGGATACCGTGCGCGATGATCTGTTTGACCTCGGCTTCGGTGCGAATCAGACGCGGCTGAGTGGGAAACCGGGGATTCCTTCCACTACAGCATGGATCGTTCCAACTGTGATTGAAATCATGCACATACATCCCAGGATGCAGAGAAGTGACAGGTATCTTTTTGATCATGGCCCAGGATCTCTTCTTGCTAACTCAATTTTTTTGGTTTAACAGGGCGACAACGGCAACTGAGAGGAATGCTGCCTGCTTGCAAAAAAAAGCCACCCTCGGGTTGGCAGACTGGGGAGTCAAAGGGGCGACAAGACCACTCTACGGGGGTATCTGCCAGGATCGGCCCATGATATTATTTAATTCACCTCGTGGGAATCTCTTTTGATGCGTTGCCAACGACAAACGCCTCTTGCGTCGTCCCGTCGGCGCGGATGGGTGGCATGAGTGGCATGAATCGTAGCGTCAGACGGGGGAGTCGTCTTTTGTGTTGTCTGACTCTGGAGCGTCGTGTAAACAGGGATCGGACGCAAGGAATAAGCAGCCACTTTTTTTGTCGCAACCCGATTTGACACGGCATTTTGTTAGGGGAGCCTCTTCATGGAAGTGACCATCATCGGTAGTGGTTTTGCCGCACTGGCGGCCATTCGCCGTCTGCGACAGCTCGATCCTGGACGGCGCGTCAGGATCACCCTGGTGGCACCCCGTGCCGAATTTGTCTATCTCCCCAGCCTGATCTGGGTTCCCTCTGGCAAGCGAAAAGGCGCCGACCTGCGCGTCGATCTGCACCCCTTTCTCGCCCGAATGGGGGTGGATTTTCATGCTGGCAGCGCCCAGGCGATCCAGGATCAGGGACGCACAGTGGTCACCACAAACGGTACCGTCACCAACGATGCCCTGTTGATCGCTGCCGGAACCGAGTATCTGCGCAAAATTCCTGGCATCGAACAGACTCTCAATCCCTGCTCTGGTCTGGCCACCGTCGAGCTGATGCAAAGGCGTCTGCAAACCCTGGAACGCGGTGTCATCGCCATGGGTTTCGGCAGCAACCCCAACGAGCCGACAGCCATTCGCGGCGGACCCATGTTTGAATTTCTCTTCGGTCTTCATACACAGTTGCGCCGTGAACGTCGCCGCTCTCTGTTCAAACTGGTCTTTTTTGCTCCCATGGCCGAACCTGGCAAGCGGATGGGTCCACGGGCAGTGGGTGGTCTGCTCAAAGCGATGGCCAAACGCGACATCCACACCCATCTGGGCCATAAAATCACCGCCTTCGAGGCCCGTCGCGTCAGCACCGAGGGAGGCGATATTCCGGCGGATCTGGTGCTGTTCCTGCCGGGGTTGACGGGGCCTGCCTGGTTGGCCAATACCGGCCTGACCCTCTCTCCGGGAGGATTCTTGCAAGCCGATGCCCACGGCCGTGTCGGCGGCGGCGAACGGGTCTACGTTGCCGGCGACGCGGGGAGTTTTCCGGGTCCGGAGTGGCGCGCCAAACAGGGACACATGGCCGAATTGCAGGCTCGCGCCGCCGCCTCCAACCTCTATGCCGAGCTGACGGGTGGTTCTGCCTGCCACACCTTTCGCACGGAACTCATCTGCATCGTCGATACCCTCGATCAGGGCATGCTGGTCTCCCGCTTCAAGCGCTTCAGCCTCATCCTGCCCCCCACCCCGCTGATGCACTGGCTGAAAGAGTGGCTGGAACGCCGCGCCATCGAGCCTTATCGGTAGAGTGAATCCAGTCGTACTGTGCGGTATTCGCGGACGGGGGAGGTCTCCCTCCGCTGCTGCGGAGTGCGTCGTTCCCTGGAACCTTGATCGCTGTTTCGGTCATTTGGACGCTTTCTCGTTGGGGCTTTGCCCCAAACCCCACCGGGACTCCGTCCTGGACCTGCCAGGGAGCCAGCCCCCTGGACCCCGTTTTCCAACCGTTCAATCTCGCCCAAAACGCAGGGCGACTCCAGGCCTGCCGCACACGGTGCAATCTTTCTGGCGGTGCAGGGGAACATGGCGGCGGCGCCCCGAGATGACATCGATGGTCAACAGTCGATCCAGCAGGCGCCCCTCGTTTCCGGCGAGCCAATGCGCCGCCTCCAGGGCCATGAGCCAACCCACCTCCCCGACCAGAGAACCCAAAACCCCCTGTGTGCGACACGTCGGTCCCCCCTCCTCGGGAGGCCCGCCAAACAGACAACGCAGGCAGGCCGAACGCCCCGGGGCTATGCTCATCACCTGACCTTTGCAGCCGGTGGCCGCCCCATGGACCAGGGGTATGCCCAGGGTGACGGCGGCATCGTTGGCGGCGAAGCGGGTGGGAAAGTTGTCCGAGCCATCGACAAGAAGGTCATAATCGCGGGCCAGATCGATGATAGCCCCCGCATCCGTGGGGCACATTCGATGGGGCGTGACCTCCAGATCGGGGCAGCGGGCCGCAAGATGATGCACGACACAGGTCACCTTGGCTTTGTCGAGATCGCTGGTATGGTAGAGAACCTGTCGCTGAAGATTGGAGAGGGAGACAATATCCGGATCGACGATGCCCAGGCGGCGCAGGGGCGTACCGGACAAAGCCAGTGCCACAGCGACGCCCAGTCCACCCGCCCCGATGAGCAAGACACCTGGCACGATCGTTCGCCGCTCAAACGGCGCAGGAGAAACACTGCATCACATGACCGGAGATGCCAGCCCGCCGTGCCCTGGCGATCAGATCATCCAGGGTGACCCGATCCATCATCTCCAGGATTTGCCACTCAAACTCGGCCCACAGGGGACGAATCACTTTTTTGCCGATGGGACCGTTGGCCACCTGTTCGGGCCAGGCGGTTTCGATCACCTTTTTTTCCAGATACATCGCCGCCCGGGCAATGTCACCCACGCTGATACGTGATCGCTCTCTGGCCAGGACATACCCACCCCGGGGACCGCGCACACCCTTCAGGATACCGGCCTTGACCAGGCGTTGCATCATCTGCTCCAGATAGCGCTGCGGAACTCCCTGACGATGGGTCACGTCGCGACTCTGGACCGGCCTGCCCTTGGAGTTGTAGGCAATATCGACCACCGCTTCGATGGCACACACCAGTTTTTTGGAAAATTTCATCATATGTCGTGTCCTCCTGATCCCGCGACGCCACCTGTCAGAGAGTGCTTTCCTTGCCGAGACGTCGAACCAGTTTTTCCATGAGACGATCCGCCACAGCCTCCTTGTCCAGGAGCGGCCAACACTCCTCACCCCCATCCGGGGTCAGCAGGGTCACCCGGTTGGTATCGACACCAAAGCCGGAACCGCTCTCCAGGACATCGTTGACCACCAACAAATCACATTTTTTTCGCGCCAGCTTTTGTTGGCCCAACGCCACTGCCTGTGGGCCGGTCTCCGCTGCAAAACCGACCACCATCTGGCCAGGTTGCCGCATGGCCACCAATCCGGCCAGAATATCCGGATTTTGCATCAGATTGAGGGTTATCGAAGGGTGATCGACACTTTTCTTGATTTTCAGCGACTCACGGTTTGCCGGACGATAATCCCCCACGGCTGCGGTCAGGACGGCGGCCTGACAGGTGGGCCAGTATTGCCGGGCAGCAGCATCCATCTCTCGGGCGGAGGTGACCGGGATGGCATGTGCCCCCCAGGGTGGCGACATGGCGACCGGGCCATGCACCAGGATCACCTCGGCCCCGGCGCGCAGAGCAGCCTGGGCAACGGCCCACCCCATCTTTCCCGACGAATGGTTTGACAAAAAGCGCACCGGATCCAACTCCTCCCGGGTGGGGCCTGCCGTCACCAGAATGGTCCATCCCGCCAGAGGTTTGGGCGCCAACACCCGCACCATGGCTTCCATCAGGACGTCACTCTCCACCAGGCGTCCCGGTCCCTGTTCGCCGCAGGCCAGCGGCCCGCTGGCCGGACCGACAAAATGGACCCCGTCAGCACGCAGAGTGGCACAGTTGCGTTGCGTGGCGGGGTGTTCCCACATGGCCGTATTCATGGCTGGCGCCACAAGGACCGGCCCGCGACGAGCGAGCAACACGGTACTCAACAGATCGTTGGCCATCCCGGCAGCCATGCGCGCCAGGAGGTCAGCCGTGGCCGGGGCAACCACCAGCAGATCCCCGGTCCGGGCCAGACGGATGTGATCCATCGTCCGTTCCTGGTCCAGATTGAACAGGGCATCGTGGACCATCTGTCCAGAGAGGGTTTGCAACGTCACCCGGGTGACAAACTCCAGGGCAGCGGCGGTGACCACCACAGTCACCTCGGCCCCGGCCTCGCGCAGACGCCGGATCACATCCAGGGACTTACAGGCAGCAATGCCTCCACCGATCCCCAACACCACATGTCGATGCGCCCAAAACCCCAAGGATCGCTCCTCTTTCTGCCTGATCACCGATGGAAAATTATAATTTCTGAATATTATTATAAGCACCTCACCACGCCGACACCATACCGGATATGGTGTCTTTCGTGTAAAAAACAGGTAACTGTCACGTTGCTTTCACCGGCGCCATGGCGATGTTCGGACTTTCAGGATTGACCATGAGCTTTTGTTGAGTTGGATTGATGATGACATCCAAATCTTCCATGGGCACAGCGCCCAGCAGAGGCTCATGACCCAACACCAGCGCCCCGGAATAACAACGACGGTTGGCAAAACGAATTTCCAACGGGCCAACGTAGGGCACCAGATGTCGGCTGCCATCTGCCAGGGTGACTTCGCGCTTCTCCAATTCCTGTAATTGCAGTTGCAAGGCAACATGTTGGGGAATGCACATCAGGAGAGCGCCACTGTCGGCCATGGCACACACCATCATTTCCAACCCCAGAATGGGGTTTCTCAGAGCTAAATCGACATGAATCAGTCCCATGGTGCCTCTCCCCACAACAGTGTGGATACCCCCTCGTCTGCCAACCAGAATTCATTGTATCATGCGTCATGCTGATCAGACAGATCAGGGATGGGTACCCGCACAGCGAAATCTGGCCGGAAAAAATAAGGATATTTCATTCATGATCAATCGGTTGTCGTCTATTTTACTGGTTGCTCTCCTGCTCATGACAGGGTGCGGCACCACGCCGGAAAAAGAGAGAAACGACCCACCCGAAGTACTCTATCGGGAAGCAATTGCGGCGTTGCAGGAAAAACGCTACACGACGGCGACGAAACTGTTCCAGGAGATAGACCAGAAACACCCTTTTTCCCCCTGGGCTGTCCGCGCACAGCTCATCATGATCTATACCCAGTTCAAGAAGGAGGAGTTTGACGAATCCTCCGGCACGGCGGAGCGTTTCATTCGCCTCCATCCGCGCCACAACAGCGTCGCCTATGCCTATTACATGCGCGGACTGGCCGATTTCATGCGCATTTCGGATCCCCTGCGTGACCAGAATCGCACCCGGCAGGCCGCCGTCGCCCTGCGCGAGGTGATCGTGCGCTTCCCGGAAGGGGATTACGCCCAGGAGGCGCAAAAAATGCTCCGTCTGTGCAACGACCGCTTGGCAGCCCAGGAGGTGGTCGTGGGCCGCTTCTATCTGGATCGGGATCAATTCATCGCTGCCGCCAACCGCTTCCGGCGCGTGGTGGAAAACCAGGATTTCAGCCGTACCCCCTATGCGGAAGAGGCCCTGTTCAGCCTGGTGTTGACCTCTCTGCATCTGGGTATGGTCGAGGATGCCCGTCACTACGCAGCTGTCCTGGGCCACAATTTTCCGCAAAGTCTGTTTTACCACCAGGCCAAGGTCATGGTGGACAAACAGGGAACCCTCACCAAGGATGACCTGCTGGCCCTGCGCAAATCCCTGGACGAAGGGTCGTTCCTGAAAGGATTCTTTGAAGGAATCGCGCCCGGGGTTCCGGGCTTGACGGACCGGATGCCACCACAAAAGTAGACGGCATCCGTATTGATCGGGGATCCACCCCAAAAAACGCCGGGAGGAAAAGATCTCTCTCTTCCTCCCGGGTCTCCACATCACTTTTCTGAACGTTTCGTCTATTGACCATGCAAGTCGCACAGCGACTCTTCATGATCGGAGGGTGGAGGAAGAGTTCCCCCAGCCATGAGTGTCATTCTGTGTCATCTTCTTCCAAGGCCCGCATGAAAAGGGCATGAAAATCAGACCCTTCATCATCCTGACTTTGATTGTGACTGCGGGGTTGCTGCGACTCCCTGCCACGCACCCCGGCGCTCCTCTGCACCACACCGCCCTGACCCTGCTGCCGAGCGATGGAACCAAAGACCATGGCCATACCGGCCTGGGATACACTCCACATGTGCTTCTCCTTCCTGACTTCGACAGAGAGAGAGTCTCTTAAGGCTTAAGATCGGCACTCTGGCGGAAAGATGAAGCGAAATGTGCTCCTCACCCCTTGGGTTTCTGGGCTTCCAGCACTTTGCGGGCAATATGACTGGGAACCTCTTGATAGGTGCCGATGCGCATGGTGTACAGACCACGACCCGAGGTGATGGCGTTCAAGACATTGCCATAGTCGAGGAGTTCGGCCATGGGGGCCTCGGCATGGACCACCTGCACCCCGGCACGTGACACGACACCCGTAATCCGGCCACGACGGCTGTTGAGATCGCCAATCACATCGCCGACCACCTCGTCGGGTACTGTCACATCCATTTGCATGATGGGTTCCAGGATGACGGCGCCTGCCTCTTCCATGCCCTTGCGGAAGGCCATGGAACCGGCAATCCGGAAGGCGTTGTCGGACGAGTCCACCGAATGGTGACTGCCATCGACCAGCCGCACCTTGAAATCGACCACCGGGTAGCCACCCACCACCCCGGCCGGGATCGCCTCGCGGATACCCTTCTCGACCGAAGGGATGAACTGCCGGGGAACGACCCCGCCGACAATGGCATCTTCAAAGACAAACCCGCCGCCGCGTGGCAAGGGTTCCATCTCGATCCAGCAGTCGCCAAACTGACCACGACCGCCGGTCTGTTTTTTCAGACGCCCCTGCACCCGCACCTTGCGAGTGATGGTCTCCCGATAGGGAACCCGGGGCGTTTTCAAGGTGGCGAGGGCGCCAAACTTGCGCTTGAGCCGATCCAGCACCACGGCCAGATGGGTCTGTCCCATGCCGGCCAGAATCATCTCGTTGGTCTCCTGGTCCCGAAAAAAGCGCAGAGTGGGATCCTCTTCGGCCAGACGACTCAGACCCGTCGATGCCTTGTCTTCGGTTTTGGCATCCACCTCCACGGCAAAGGCCAGAGGGGGGTCCAGATAGCTGACCCGCTCGAAATGGATGGGGTGATCGATGGCGCACAGGGTATCGCCGGTCTGGGTCTGGGCCAGTTTGGCCACGGCGCCCATCTCACCGGCGCTGAGGCGCTCCACGGGCACCATCTCCTTGCCCATCAACCTGAACAGCCGTCCCCCCTTCTCCTTGACACGGCGGGTGCCGTTGTAAACCTCCCGCTCCGCCTCCAGAACGCCGGAAAAGACCCGCAGGACGGAGAGCTTGCCCGAGTAGGGATCGATGGCGGTCTTGAACACCACCGCCGAGAAGGGATCCGTCGGCAGGGGTTGGCGCCTCTCCGTCTGGTCACCCTGCTCGGGGTTTTTGCCTTCGATGGGTTTGATGATCGCCTTGTCCCGGGGATTGGGCATGTACTGGACAATGCCGTTGGCCAGGGCGCGTACCCCGATATTGGCCAGCGCCGAACCACAAAAGATGGGCAACAGACGCCGGGTCAGGAGCGCTTCCTTCAAGCCCTGATGCAACACCTCATCGGGCGGCGACGTCTCCTCTTCCAAGAATTTTTCCAGGAGGGCATCGTCGGCTTCGACAATTTTCTCGACCAGCTGCTGCCGGTAGTGTTCGGCGTCGTCGCGGGCGCTGGCCGGGAAATCGATCTGTGTAAAAACCCCCTCCCTGGCCGACCAGGCCGTCATGGGAATCAGGTCAACGATCCCCTGGAACGTCTCGCCGCTGCCGATGGGAATGGTCAGCGGCAACGCCGTGACACCCAGGACTTGTTCGATTTCGCCCAGGGTGCGGATGAAATCGGCTCGGGGTTTGTCCATTTCGTTGATAAAACCGATGGTGGGCACCAGGGCATCGTGGATCATGTCGGCGAGGCGTTCGGTTTCCGGTTTGACGCCAGACTCGCCGGAAAAGAGAAGCACCGCCCCTCCCACCACCGACAACACCCCGCGTGTGGCCTCCAAAAAATCAATATATCCAGGGGTGTCGACCAGATTGACCAGGCACTCCCGCCAGGTATAGTGGGCGACGTGCGGCATGGTGGTGATGTGGCGTGCCACCTCTTCCGGTTCGGTACTCATGACGGTGGTGCCACGTTCGACCACGCCACGTTTGGCGACGGACTTGGCATTGAACAACAGGGTTTCGGCCAGGGTTGTCTTGCCACCGCCACCATGGGCGATCAGGGCAATGTTGCGAATCAGGCGATTGTCGATGATGGTCATCTTGGATCCCCCTGAAAATTCGGTCTCTGGGAAACGGCGTTAGTATTTTGTGCAAATTTTCGATCAATTCACCCGTTTTTTTAAATATAAAAGTGGTTGGTGGAGTCTGAGGGGGAGGCTCCGCCTGCCCCCTCAGCGGGGGTCTGGGGGCAGCGC
>JADGCJ010000121.1 GCA_015229045.1 Magnetococcales bacterium | reverse complement strand
TGGACCTGCCAGGACTCTGTCCTGGACCTGCCAGGGAGCCAGCCCCCTGGACCCCCCGATTCGTTGCCGGGTACTGAATAGTCACTCGTATGATCAGGGGGTGGAGGGAAGCTTCCCCCCATCCGTGAAGGCTCAGACAGCCTCTCAGAGATTGTTGACCATGGCCGCTGTGATCTTGAAAACCGGGCGCGACAAGTCATTGCGCCGCCGACATCCCTGGGTTTTCAGCGGCGCTGTCGCCGAGGTGCGGGGTGCTCCCAGGCCGGGGGAGACGGTCGCCATTCTGTCGGCCAAGGAGGAGCATTTGGGCTGGGGTGCCTATTCGCCGACTTCGGGCATTCCGGTTCGGGTCTGGTCCTTCGACCCTGCCTCTTGCGTGGACCGGGAGTTTTTTCACCGGCGTCTGCTTGCGGCCATCGGGTTGCGTCGTACCTTGTCCACCCTGAATCGGAGCAATGCCTGGCGACTGGTCAACGCTGAATCGGACGGTCTGCCCGGACTGGTGGTGGATCGTTACGGGGAGTTTTTGGTCGTGCAGATTTCTGCCGCAGGTCCGGAACATTGGCGAACAACCCTTGTCGAACTCCTTGACGACATCGTTCCCGGCCTCGGCATCTGGGAGCGCTCCGACCTGGAAGTGCGGCGCAAGGAGGGACTTGTTCCCAGGACCGGCCCCCTTTCCGGTCGTCATCCGCCCTCTGTGGTGGAGATTCATGAAGGGGAGGTTCGTTTTTGGGTCGATGTCATGTCCGGGCAAAAGAGCGGATTTTATCTGGATCAGCGGGACAACCGTGCCCGGGTTGCCGCCTGTGCTTCGGGCGGGAAGGTTTTGAATGTATTTTCCTATACGGGGGGGTTCGGTTTGTGTGCTCTGGCAGGTGGGGCTGATCAAATCACCCAGGTTGATGCTTCGGAGGCGGCCCTGGCCCTGGCCCGCGAGAACCTGGCCCTCAACGGGCACGATCCTGCCCGGGCCGACTATCTGGGTGGCAACGCCTTCGATGTATTGCGGCGGCTGCGTGATCAGGGAGTGCATTTTGACCTGGTCATTCTGGACCCACCCAAATTTGCCGAAACGGCAGCCCATTTACCCAAAGCGGCGCGTGCCTACAAGGATATCAACCTCCTGGGGTGCCAATTGTTGCGCCCTGGTGGAACTCTTTTCACTTTTTCCTGCTCTGGACATTTGGCGACGGATCTGTTTTGCAAGATCGTCGCTGATGCCGCCCTGGATGCTGGCCGTGATGCCCGTGTCCTGGAACGCTTGGGGGCTGCTGCCGATCACCCCGTCGCCTTGTCGTTTCCCGAGGGGGAGTATCTCAAGGGGTTGGTGTGCCGGGTGGATTGAATCCGGATAAAAAAAGAAGGGGGGGGAGACACACACGATGAGCCATTCACGCATTCCGCCACCTCGTTCGTCCATCTCTTCTCAGCATCAGGCTGCGGGTGCCGCGTCGTCGCAAACGGACGATACGGTTGGTGCGGATGCAGAGAGGTTCTATCCACCACCACCGAACAACCTGCCCTTGCTGCAAACGTTCGTGGGGCGTGAGCGGGAGCTGGCTCTGCTGCGGGACCAGTTTCCGGCCGGTACGTTGGCCATTGTGGGTGCCGATGGGGTGGGAAAGTCGAGCCTGGCGCTTGAGTTCGCTCGCCGTTTTATCCATGACTTCAAGCTTGTATGGTGGGTGCGTGGTGAAGCCCCGGAGTTCATCGAAGAGGATCTGCTCTCCCTTGCCATTTTGTTGAATTTGAATCAGGGCACCATCCAGGAGCAGCGGGCGCGTCTGGAGGATTTTTTTCACCGGAACACCCATTGGCTTTTGGTGGTGGATGACGCCTCGACACCGCAAGAGATACGTCCTCTGTTGCCCAAGTCCGGCAGTGGTCGCGTCCTGGTGACCTCTTCCCGGGAGGCGAGTTGGGACGGCATGGTGGATACCCTGTGCTTGCTGACCCCCCTTTCACCGGAAGAGGGGGTGAGTTCTCTTGCGTGGCGGATGGGACGGGAGGCGGGGCCGGATGAAGTCTCCCTGGTGCATGAGCTGCAAAACAATCCGCTGGCCATTGCCATGGCGGGTGCCTGTTTAAGCAACGCAGCCTGTTGCACGGACGAACTCTTGCAGGCGGTCAGGCATCGCAAGAAACAGGATGAAACGGCGTGGGAGCGTCTGGGGCACTACGCCCTGGCCTGTTTGGCGAAGATCTCTCCCTTGGGGGTTGGTGCCCTGGAGATGCTGGTCTTTTTTGCGTCGGGGATTCCATTGCCGGTTCTTGTTTCGGGTCGAGGAAAATTTCCCCGGATTTCAGGTCATCTGCCCTCCACGGCGGAGAGTTGGAGACATGTGGTGGAGATGCTGGTCAAACTGGGCCTGATCGAGGTGCAGGATGACGTGGTATATGTTCATGCCAGGATTCGTTTCCTGGTCCAGTCGACCCTCTCTCTTCACCAGCAACGTTTGCGGGCCGAGGCGGCGTTGAGGCTCATCGACGACCACTTCGACTGGCGGTGGGATGCCAGTGATGCCTGGAGACATCCCGGTCATCTGGCACCTTTGGCGGCGGTCACGGCGCAGAGGGCCGATGTCTGGGGTGTGGAAGCGGAGACCATCGCCCTGGTCCTGAACCAGGCCGGCAGTTTTTATCACGGCTTGGAGAATTTTCATCGAGCCACGGATTTGTTGAGACGTGCCATGACCCTGGTCGAGAACAACTACGGTCCGGTGCATCCGGCCATCGCTTCCTGCGCCAACAATCTGGGCGCGGTCCTTGAGGATATGGGGGATTTGCGTGGGTCAAAAGAGCTGTTGGAACGTGCCCTGCGCATCGACGAACTGTGCTATGGTGCTTTCCACCCCAATGTTGCCATCAATGCCAGCAACCTGGCGGTGGTGCTTCTGAACCTGGGAGAGACCGATCGGGCTGTGGAGCTGTTCAAGCGGGCGCTGCGTATCCACGCGACGCACAAGGGAGAGAATCACCCCGACCTGGCTTGCCATTTTCATAATCTCGGGCAGGTTTACCTGCGGATGGAGACGTGGAACCTGGCCCGGGAGACTCTGCAGAGGGCCGTCGCTGCCTACCGGGCGGGTCTGGGTCCGGAGCATCCGGATACCCGCTTGTGCCAGGAGCATCTGGCGGAGATTCCGTCGCTGTGATGCGTCACCCTGAAAAAACGGCTGCGGGCGAGGGCCTGAAAACGGGGTCCAGGGGGCTGGCGACCGGACAGGTCCAGGACAGAGTCCTGGTGGGGTTTGGGGCGAAGCCCCAAGAGAGTCTTTTCTGCCTGGTGGGGTTTGGGGCGAAGCCCCAATAAAGCCTTTCATGTCGGCATTTTTCTCGATCGCAAAAAAGCTGTATGTTCCAAAATAGACGCGGTTCAAGAGCAGGGCCGACCTCTCTGGAGAGGGGGTGTGCTGTCGGTTGATGCAGGGTAATTGAAAGGAATATTTTCATGGTGATCGATTCTTGGGAAGAGACCAGGAGGGCATGGTTTCAAGAGATGACGAAACTGGGCATCGAGCGGTTCGATCAGGCCCATGAGCACTTGATGGATTTAATCCTGGAGATCAACCGTGAGATGGCAAGCCTCGCCGACGCGGAGGATCGGGACAAGGGTTGGCTCGCCCTGCTCAGTCTGGCCAAACAGCTGGAGATTTATGGGTGCGGCCTGTTCGCCAGCGAGGAGGAGTCGATGCGCGAGGAGCACTATCCGGATCTGCTCTCCCACAAACAGGCTCATCAGCGGCTGGTCGCCGAGTTGACCCTGTTTCGGCGCCGTGCCTCGAGCCGGGATCTGACCCATTGTCAAAACAGGGCACTGGCGCTGAAGACGGCTCTTTTTGACCATATTCAGCAGCTGGATGTCACCTACGTCCCCTTTTTTCGTCGCCGGGAGCGCCCGCATCTCGGACCCTACTCCTGATTGTGCCGAGGCTGCTCAATCCGGGGCAAACTGCTCCCGGTGAGGTGGAACTGTCGATGGTTTCTGCTCTTCTTTGCGCAGGAAACAGTTGCCGACCACCAGAGTCTCGATGTTGGTGCGCATGAAGCGCTGAAAGGCCTCTTCCGGGGTGCAGACGATCGGTTCACCACGCACGTTGAAGCTGGTGTTGACCAGGAGCGGACACCCCGTTCTGGCCTTGAAACGGGAGAGCAGGGCGTGATACCGGGGGTTGGTCTCCCGGTGGACGGTTTGAATCCGGGCCGAATAATCGACATGGGTGACCGCTGGAATCGTCGAGCGGGGGAGCTTGAGTTTGTCGATGCCAAACAGTTTATGGGCAGCGTCGGGCTGGGGGAGTCGGCGGCTTTCGGCAACCGTATCGACGAGCAGCATGTAGGGGCTGTCACCCTGGAGATCGAACCACTCGTTGACATCTTCCCGCAGGATGGAAGGGGCAAAAGGACGGAATGATTCTCTAAATTTAACCTTTATATTCAATGTTTTTTGCATGGATGGCGAACGGGGATCCCCCAGGATGGAACGGTTGCCCAAAGCACGCGGACCGAACTCCATGCGTCCTTGGAACCAACCCAGGGCCTGTCCTGCCTCCAGGGCAGTGACGCTGGCCTCCAGGAGGTCGGCATCGTTCAGGGTCGTGAAGGTGGCTCCCTCGGAAGTCAGGCGCTGTTCAATCGCGCTTTGGGAAAACTCCGGTCCGAGATAACTGCCCTGCATGGCGTCGGTTTTTCCCTGCACAGAGCGAGGTTTGCCCTGGTACCCGTAGTAGGCCCCCAGGGCTGCTCCCAGGGCACCCCCGGCATCTCCGGAGGCGGGTTGGATCCAGATGTCATCAAACTGGCCATCGCGCAAGATTTTACCATTGGCCACACAGTTGAGAGCCACGCCACCGGCCAGGCAGAGATTTTTCTGGCCGGTTTCGTGACCCAGGGCGCGGGTGAGGCGCAGCATGGCCTCTTCGATGACCACTTGAACCGACGTGGCCAGATCCATGTGACGCTGCTCCAGAGGATCCTCCGGAGAGCGGGGCGGTCCGCCGAACAGCGCAGCGAATCTGGCATTGGTCATGGTCAGGCCGGTGCAATAGTCAAAATAGTCGAGATTCAAGCGAAAAGAGCCATCGGCCTTCAGGTCGATCAGGTGTTCCAATATGTGTGGCACATAACGCGGTTCTCCATAGGGAGCCAACCCCATCACTTTGTATTCACCGGAGTTGACACGAAAGCCGGTGTAGTAGGTGAAGGCCGAATAGAGCAGACCCAGAGAGTGGGGAAAGTGGATCTCCTTGAATATTTCCAGACGATGGCCATCGCCGATGGCCGCAGAGGTGGTGGTCCACTCACCGACGCCGTCCATGGTCAACACCAGGGCGGAGGGGAAGGGGGAGGGATAAAAGGCGCTTGCGGCATGACTCTGGTGATGCTCCAGAAACAACAGGCGCTCTTCCGCGAAGGGGGTACCGCCCAGTCCGGAGAGCAGGTCGATCATGAGTTTTTTTTGAAAGAGCTTCTCCTTGATCCAGATCGGCATGGCAGCCAAAAAGGATTTGAACCCTTTGGGGGCAAAGGTCAGGTAGCTCTCCAGAAGCCGTTCAAACTTGAGGAAGGGTTTGTCATAGAATGCCACAAAATCAATGTCATTCAGGGTGACTCCCTCCTGGTCCAGACAGAATTGGATGGCGTGGCCGGGAAAGTCGGCGTCATGTTTTTTGCGTGTGAAGCGCTCCTCCTGGGCGGCAGCGACGATGACACCATCGCGCACCAGGGCAGCGGCGCTGTCGTGATAAAAAGCGGAGATACCGAGTATCCGCACAACTCCTCCCGAAAAGGCTGATGGACTGATCGATCCTGGTCAATAAAGGGTGTAGATGAATGGCGCCAGGACCGAACCCTGGCTGAAAACGAGAAGTGCACCAAACAACCCGAATAAAACGATGACGGGAAGCAGCCAGAATTTTTTTCGTATCCGCAGAAAGGCCCAGAATTCAGAAAAAAACGACATGGTCAAACCTCCTTTGTTTGCACAAATCCCCAGGAATGCAGATCAAAACTGATTCTTGCAGCTCTCTGGTTCCGGGCCGGGGGGGGTGCGGGGGATCCAGTAGCTGGTCGCGGCTTTGTCGATACGCAGACGCAACCCATCCTTGCCCGCGAGACGCATGAGCAGGCCAAGGGGGGTCATCACCACAAAGAACATCAGACCCATGATGAGGGGCGTCATCACCCGGTGGAGCAGGTCACCGAAAGAGGTCCAGAGCTGGTTGCAAGGATGCAACATTTTGGGAACAACAAGAGCCACGATCGACAACAAACCACCTGCCGCCAGAAAAAAGAGTTGCGGTGGCTGGCCGTGCAGGAGTGGCCAAACGCCGATTGCGGCAAAAATCGCCGAAAAGACAAGACCAAACACTCTGTCCGAGCTGGTTTTTTCGGGTGGTGTCGTCATCCTGGGATCCTGTCGTCCGATCAATTGTTGATGGTTTGTTGATGGTCAAGAAAGCTCCGCCAGAATAGCCGAGAGGGTGGCAATCATCCGGTCGATGGAGTCTCGCGACACGTTCAGGGCTGGCATGAAGCGCAGTGAGTCCAGGCGGGGGGAGTTGAGCAGGAGACGTCGCTCCAGGGCTTTTTCCGTCACTTCGGCGCCAATGGGTTTGTTCAGGTCCATGGCCAGCAACAACCCCCGGCCACGGACAGGCCCCAGGCCATGTTTTTCTGCCATGGTTTCGAGCGCTTGTCGCAGGTACAACCCTTGGGCATTGACCTGTTCCAGAAAGCCTGGTTTCAGGATCTCATCGATGACAGCCAGACCGGCGGCCGTCATCAGGGAGTTGCCGTTGAATGTTCCTCCCTGATCGCCATATTCGAAGCAGGCGACCTCCTCCCGGCAGAGCAGGGCCGCCAGAGGTACTCCGCCGCCCATCCCCTTGCCGAGAGTCATGATATCCGGCTCGATATCAGGGTGTTCATAGGCGAATAACCGTCCGGTGCGGCCCATGCCGGTCTGGATTTCATCGACGATCAGCAGGAGGTTTTCCCTGCGGGTGAAGGTGCGCAGTTCACGCATGAAAATGTCGGTGGTCGGGAAGACGCCGGCCTCGCCCTGGATCGGTTCCAGCATGACAGCTGCCGTTTTGGGGGTACAGGCCTGTCGTACCGTATCCAGGTCGTTGAGGGTGACCTTGTGGAAACCGGGGACTTTGGGTTCAAACAGCTCTTGCCAGTTGGGTTTACCTGAAGCCGACATGGTGGCCAGGGTCCGGCCATGAAAACCGTGGTCGAAGGTGATGATTTCATACGCTCCATCGCGATGGAGAGCACCCCACTTGCGGGCCAGTTTGATGGCCCCTTCATTGGCTTCGGCACCGCTGTTGCAGAAAAAGACCCGATCAAAGCAGCTGTGACGGATCAAGCGGTCAGCCAAGGCGAGGGCGGATTCGTTGAAATAGGCCGGGCTGCAATTGATCAGGGTGGCAACCTGTCGACTGATGGCAGAGACCAAAGCGGCAGGACAGTGCCCGAGCGCGTTGACCGCCCACCCCTGAATAAAATCCAGATAGCGGTTGCCCTCCCGATCGACCAGCCAGTCCCCCTGACCACCGGCAAAAGAGATTGGCGGACGCCGGGTTATATCCATAAGGGCACGGAATCTTTTTTGCTGATCCACCATCTATTTTCTCCCAGCCGGTTCGAGCAGCCTTCACGGAAGGTTTTTTTCCGTGTATTGTGACGATCAAACGCTTATTTTTCCAGTCTGCATCGACTCTTTTTTTGTCCCGGCCGGGTTTCGCGGTCTGGTGGCATGAAAAAAATGTTGGAAAAAGGGTCGTTTTCAATGCGACAATGACAGAATTGGGTTCAATTTCGATATTCTTCTAGGAGGTATGATGCTCAGGTCCTGTTCAGTACCCCGATTGATTGCCGCTGTTGTCGTTTCAGCGGCTCTTCTTGCTTTGCCGGCCACGCCTGCTCTGGCCCTGGATGGGGGGGCGCAATCCTATGATCAGGGTTTCGACAGCCATCAGGATGGTCGTCAACACGTCAAGAAGAAAAAACACGTCAAAAAGAAGAAGCATAAGAAGAAAGCCAGCAAGAAACATAAGGCCAAAGCGCACAAGGCCAAAAAGAGAATGCCCGTTCCCCCCCCCATGTGATCGGGGTTCTCTGACGGTCCGGGGTGTGTTGGCACGGATCAAGGGAGATGGCCGCTTTGGGTCATCTCCTTTTTTTTGACGAGGGGGGAGAGTGCCCGGCGACCAGAATTTGCCGTGGGCCGTGAAACGAGGGACAACGGGACAGCCAACCGGGATGGCTGTGATTATAAAACCACTATCGTCTGCAGGCCGACATTAAAAACCGTGGACGCGGTCGCTGAGTTCAGCGAGGGAGCGTTCCAGATCTCGCAGCTCCTGCTCCTTCATGGTCGTGTCGACTTTGACCAGTCGAATGGTGTCGGCAATGAAGTCGCGTATGACCTCCTGGTGGGGACCGGGGGGGACGTCGTGCAACCGATCCTCAAAGCTCTTGACCCGACCTTGGGCGCTGTGAATGGCCTGTTCGAGCAGGACAGTCTGTCGCTGGCGTTCCAGAATCTCCCCGCGTACCTGGGCCAACTTCACCTGCTGGCCCTGATCAAAATCCTGGGCGCGTCGATCCAGATAGATTTGATAGGCGCTCTGAAAACGTGCCCAGAGGCGACTGTCCTCCTCGTCACCAGCCGAGGGGATACCACGCAGTTGATTCATGATGCGGCGCAAGGTTCTTCCAGTGGTCCGCCAATCTTGCGAGTGGATGAGATTTTCGGCGGTACGTACCAGCATCTCCTTGCGGACGCGGTTGATCAGACGAAACTTGTGGTTATCCTGATCCTGTTCTTCCATATTACGCAGCGCTCTCCTGGTTGATGGCGTTGAGTTCTTCCTGCAAGGCGTGGCGGTCGAACCACCAGTCACCCATGACCATCACGTCCAGTCCATCGATGACTCTGGGCAGGTAGTAGTCGGGTTCCTCCAGGCGATTGACGCTGACCCAATCCCGAAAGGCCTGGTCTCCTTCCTGAACTTTTTGTGCTGCACAAATCAGGTGCAGCAACTGCTGGGACTGGACCACAGCAAACTCACGTTCGGTCTCGTCTCCCTTGCGGTGACGCGCCATGAAGTAGGCCAGGGCACCCATGGGCGCGGCGAGTTCATGCTGGGGTCCAATGGTCATCACCACCTCGCGCAGGGCTGTGACGACAGCGATGGCCGGGACACCGCTTTTGAGAGCTACCCAGGCGCGTTGAGCCACGGCTTTGTGCGTATGGGGAAAACGCCGACTCGTCGAAAGTTCGGTCAAAAGTTGCAGCACCTCGGTCCATCGGCCCGCCTTGCCTGCATCGGCCAGCGAGGAGAGCTTCTCCTTCCAACTCCTTTCCGGTGCCAGCGGATTGGGGTCGGCTCCCTCCGCGATCAGGGGTATGGAAAGGGGGAACGACTTCCCGGGTTGGGTGGTTTCGAGCATGGGGAGTTACCTTTCAAGCGTCTGTCGATCAGGATGGGCACAAGGTGGTTCATGCAGCTCTTCGATGGCTGTTTCGAGACGAAACAACTCGGGTGTCTGGCGACGGAGAAGGTAGAGTTCGGCGATGATGACCGAGGCGTCCACTCTCTTGGCACGCTTGAGACGTTTCGCGACCAGGGGGATTAAACGTTTTCTTTGCCGGGTCGTCAATATTGAAAATTCGTTGTCGTCCAGGGTTCGAGCCACCTGGTTTTCCAGCCAGGCCAGTCGTTCAGGGGCATCTGGCGAGAGGGTGTTGGTCATGGTGCAAAAACCTTTTTTCTTGGTAACTATTCAGTACCTGGCAACGAATCGGGGTCCAGGGGACTGGCGACCGGACAGGTCCAGGACAGA
>JADGCJ010000120.1 GCA_015229045.1 Magnetococcales bacterium | reverse complement strand
AAGAGGGTGACGGTGGACGGGGCCGAGTTCGGCGAATACATGAAAGAGGCGCAACTGCTGATCGCCAAGCCCAACCTGCTGGTGAAGGCGGTGGAGATGATCGACGCCTTGCCGCTCACCGCCGGGGATACCAAGGGGGACCTCTACGAATACCTGCTCAGCAAGCTGACCACGGCGGGCATCAACGGCCATCGTCCCGGACGGGGTGCTGTTCGGTTCTTCGAAGGCCCATGTGGACCTGCGCCGGATTTTGGTGGACGACAACCAGCTTGAGGGGGTGATCTCCCTGCCGTCCGGCTGCTTCCGGCCCTATGCCGGAGTCTCCACGGCGGTGCTGGTTTTCACCAAGGGGGGCAAGACCGATCAGGTGTTTTTCTACGATGTTCAGGCCGACGGCTTCAGCCTGGACGACAAGCGCCAGCCAGTGGCGGCCAACGACCTGCCGGACCTGCTGGCGAGATGGAAGGCTCGGGACCCGAAAAAGCTCACCGACCGCACCGCCAAGGCGTTTTTCGTCCCCGTGGCCGAGATTCGCGGCGATGGTAAATATGACCTCTCCATCAACCGCTACAAGGAGACGGTATACAAAGAGGAGCAATATGACCCGCCCGGGGAGATCCTGGACCGCATGATGGAGCTGGAGCGTGATATCATGCAGGATCTGGAAGAATTGCAACGGATGATCGGATGAAGGGAGCCCCTCCGTGAATATAGCCGAGAAAATTTATCATAAAGCCCGCAACATGCCGGAGGAGTTGGCCAGAGAGGTCTTGGATTTCATGATGTTTATGGAGCAGAGACAGCGTGTCCGCCAGGACGATTCGGAGGAGCACGAAACCGAACCGGAGACCATGATGCGTTTGGTCAAGGCTGCCCAGGAAAGCTTTCCCAAGGTTGATTCCGAAACCCTAAGACAGGAATCCGCCTCCTTGCGTGACGAATGGGATCGGACGCCATGACTGCGTTGTGCCTGATCGATACCAACGTGCTGATCGATCTTCTGGGGCGCCATCCGGATCCGGAATTCAACTCTAGGGTTCAGAACGCGCTCTCAGCCGGAGCCGCCATTTCAATCATGACCACGATTGAGCTGTTGGGGTGGCGCCGGCATACCGACCAGAGCCGCCGGGATGCTGCCAACCTGCTGGCCCGGATGCGGGAACTGCCCCTGGGACGGCAGGAGGCCGAAGCAGCCATCACCCTGCGCAGCCGATCCGCCATCCGTCTGGGCGACGCCATCATCGCCGCCACGGCCTTGATCCACCATCTGCCGCTCATGACACGCAACGTTTCCGATTTCAAGAACATTAACGGCCTGACCCTTCTCAACCCATTCGAGGCAGTCTGATGGAGCAGAAGATCATGGCCGACATGGAATAACTGCGGGGGGTAATGGGATGATTTATGTCCGGACGCCGCAAGGATGGAAGCAGAAGCCACTTAAAAGAGTGGCTGAAATTGAACGTCAAGGGATTCAGCCGGACCAGATTTCACCGGATGCTTATTACGTTGGACTGGAGAATGTGGACGGTGGGGGCAACTTCATCGGTGTCCAGAATGCCCAGTCAGCAGAGCTAAAGAGCACGAAATTCTCATTTTCTGACCAACACATTTTGTATGGGAAGCTGCGCCCATATTTGAGGAAAATCAGCCGGCCCGAGTTTTCCGGTGTATGCAGTACCGATATTTTGCCAATCCGGCCAAAGAATGGCCTAGATAAAGATTATCTGTTCCATTATCTCAGGCAGCAGAGGCTGGTGGATTTTGCATCCACACGATGCACAGGGATTAACCTGCCAAGATTGAGCCCAAAAGCGTTGGCTGAATTTCCAGTCATCTACCCTGATTCCCCCGATGAGCAGAAGCGCATCGCGGCGATTCTGGACAAGGCCGACGCCATCCGCCGCAAGCGCCGCCAAGCCTTGGGGCTGGCCGACCAATTCCTCCGCGCCGTCTTCCTTGACATGTTTGGCGACCCAATGGTCAATAATAGAGGGTGGCCTACGAAATCTTTAAAGAAATTGGGACGAGTTACTACAGGATCAACACCTCCTTCATCAAAAGAAGGTATGTTTGGAGGTGAAATTCCGTTCGTGACGCCAGGCGACCTTGAATCAAATTCCATCGTGATGAGGACTGTATCCCAGGATGGAGCACAGCACTCCCGGATGGTTAGAAAAGGATCCACGCTGGTGTGTTGCATTGGTGCTACGATTGGGAAGGTTGGATTGGCGACTCAACAATCAGCGTTCAATCAACAAATTAATGCTATTGAGTGGAATGACCAGGTCGACGATCTTTTTGGATATTTTCTTGTTTCATTATCCCGGAAGATGGTTATTGACTCAGCAATCACAACGACCCTACCTATTTTGAAAAAATCAAAATTTGAACAGATTGATGTCCCTGTACCACCAACCAAGTTACAGGCCAAATTTGTTGAATACTACAAGAAAGTTCTTAGTGCAAATACAAGGCAGACATGTTTTGAAGGTGAGGCAGATATTCTCTTTAATTCCCTCACTCAGCGCGCCTTCCGGGGGGAGTTGTGATTTCCATTTTCTATGATCACCTTCAGCACCGACTACCGCGCTTTGCCAAGGGGTGTCAATCAGGAGACTCAGAATGACGGGCTTGGTTGATCTTGATGAATTGGCATTGCGTTGCAGGGATGATCAAGCTCGGCAGTATATTCATGAAGCCGTTGCCTGCTACAAGGCAGGTGCTTTTCGTTCTTGCATTGTGGCCACCTGGAACGCCGTGGTTTTCGATTTCCTTCATAAACTAAGGGAACTGGATCTAACCGGCGACAGCAGGGCTCGGATAAAACTCGGTGAGTTCGAGAACATTCGTGCTGGAGGAGAAAGTCGGCTGAAGGAAGCCTTGGATTTCGAGCGGAGTGTGCTGGACGTTGCAGCCGATAATTTCGATCTGCTGACCCCACTCGAAAAATTGGATCTGCAACGCCTTCAAGATGATCGAAATCGTTGCGCTCATCCCAGCATGCAATCTTCCGAGGCACCCTATCAGCCTACGGCGGAACTCTCCCGAACGCACCTCCGCAATGCCGTTGAGATCCTCCTTCAGCGCGAGCCGGTTCAAGGGAAAGCCGCGTTCGACCAGATTTGCCAAGAGGTGAAATCAAAATATTTCCCGGAAGATGCTTCCGCAGCCGTCAAGCATTTCCAGGGTGGCCCATTGGCAAGGGCACGCAAGGAACTGATCCGCAACTTGGTGGTGGGTATCACCAAGTGCAACCTTGAAAATGACCTTCCAGAAAATGAACGGCGTCGGCAGTTGGCCGCAATCGGGGCCATCATCATCATGCATCGAGCAATCGCCGAAGAGGTCCTATCCCAGGACTTGATGCGAATCATGGGAGCGGTATCCGATGCCAACATGGTGAAGGTGGTGGAGTACTGCCACCGCATACCAGAAGCCTGGGATGCGGTTGGGGCAGCTATACAGGGCAAGATCAAAAAGTTCGTGGAATTAGCGGAGGATGACGATCTTACCTCCTCACTCGCTCATGCGATTCAATTGCCGGAGGTAAAAACTATTGCTCTCAAAAAGATTGAAAGCCTCTCCTATATCGAACTCGCTACCGTCATTGGTATTCATCCGGCCCCCGAGCTTATCCCTTATGCGATGACCCATTTTTCACAAGCCGGATCCTACCGCGGTTCTGAACGCCTTGCCCGAACGCTGATTCTCCCTCTTGCCCGCATACTCTCACCTGATGACCTTCGAGGTATCTTGAGTGCTGTTCCTGAGAACGGGCAAATTTGGGATGCAGGGGGAATTCCGGAAATACTTGGACAGCTGTTTGATGAGACGGAAAAAATCCGCACAAGATCAGCGGGGCATTGGAAGATGCTGATCATGAAGTTAGGTGAAGTCTCATACAATATGGAATGGTGGCGGAAGTCCTTGGGTGAGAAATTGATTCAGGCTGGAGTCATTTCTGAAGACGAGTTTCCCAAGGGCCGCAGGTGATGTCCAGTTGGCAGTATGGGAATGGATAAAAGGTGCCAAACAGGGCAAAGGAGATCCACATGAACAAAACCGTCACCGCCATCGAAGCGGAAGCCCGAAAACTCATCCCGACGGCGCGCCTGGAACTGGTGGACGCCATCCTGGGCAGCCTGGATGAAACGGACCCGGAGATGGATCGGCTCTGGTCCCGGGAGGCGGAGGACCGCCTGGCCGCCTATCGGCGGGGGGAGATGAGCGCCGTTTCCCTTTCCGACATTTTTGCAGCATACGGCAGGCCATGATCCTCAAAGCCCTCACCCTGGAGAATTTCAATGGCATCCGCGAGCCAGTGCGCATCGAGTTTGCGCCGGTGACGCTGCTCTTCGGCCCCAACAACGCGGGCAAGAGCACCGTCGTCCAGGCGCTCCACTACGCCCGGGAGATCTTCGAACGCGGCAACGCCAAGGTGACCGGCCCCAAGGGCGGCATCCGCCGCCAGCAAGGCGCTGAAGAGCCCGGGAACCAGCAAGGCCGGTAAAAGCGCCGCCGGCTCGGCCCTGACCCAACGGCCCAACAAGGGAAAGAAGTGACCAGTTCATATGGAGCGCCGATCATGACCATCACGAACTAACGCCGACCTGTCCGCCATGAGCGCCCGAATCGTGGAAAATGTCCACACGAAGCGGATCATTCTGTTCGGCTCGCTCTGTCAACGTGCCTTCCGGGGGGAGTTGTGATGAACGCCACCGAAACCCATCTGGCCGCCATGGTGCGCGCCATCGTCGCCGTCGCCCAGCCGGAGCGCATTATTCTGTTCGGTTCCCAGGAGCGGGGCGATGGCCAAACCGATTCCGACGTGGACCTGCTGGTGATCGAAGCCGAACCTTTCGGCCCCCAGCGCAGCCGCTTCCGGGAGATCAACCGTCTGGAGCGGGCCATGGGGACCATTCCGGTGGCGACGGATATCCTGGTCTATTCCAGCGAGGAGGTGGAGCGGTTGAAGTCCTCCGCCAACCACGTCGTCGCCCGCGCTCTGCGGGAGGAGAAGGTGCTCCATGCCCGATCATGAAACCGCCCGGCGCATGCTGGAGGCCGCCGGGCGTGACCGGCAAGCCATCGCCAACATGCAGGACGCCGAACGCTTTCCGGATGAGATTTTCGGTTTGCACGCCCAGCAGGCGGTGGAGAAGAGCCTCAAGGCATGGCTCGCCCATCGTGATCAGGAGATCCCCAGAACCCGCAACCACGCGGCGTTAGAGTAAGAAATATCATGAAACCAGAATATTGTTTGTGATTGAGCTGTGAGACAGGGGGCAGGCGGTTCAGTCGCCAACTTGCAACATGCTGAAGAACAAGGACAAATCATTCATTCACAGTGAAGCGGCTCGATTGGTCCGGGCGTTGCGTTGGAGAGGGTCAGGCATTCCTTCAGCGGAGACCGGCCATGAACCTCTCGAAGCGAAGATTCCTGAAAGCGGGCACTGGACTGGCCGCGCTCCTGTTCGGCGGGGTGCGTAGTGGCGTGGCCCAGCCCCGGGTGGAACCTGAAACGCCACCCGCCGAGGTGCTGCTCCAGACCTCCCCTGTGGCCGGGTTCCAGTACCACCAGGGGGAACGGCTCTGGCCCCGGCTGGGGATGGGCCAGCCGCTGGCCCTGCAACGGGAGGCGGACAACCCCTATGACGGCAAGGCGGTGATGGTACTCTGGAACGGGCGGAAGCTGGGCTACGTCCCCCGTGCCGCCAACGTGGCGGTTTCCCAAATGCTGGACCGGGGGCAGACCCTGCGGGCCCGCATCGCGGGGCTCAAGGATTCCAGCAACCCGTGGGAGAGGATCCAGATGGAGATCCTCATGGAAACCCGGCCCGGACAGGCATGATATCATTGGCACAGAAGCCCATCATGGCATCTCGAAAGAACTCTGAAAGCACTGGCAAGAAGGCCGCATCGGCGGCGGCCAAGACGCTACGCAATCCCAATGCCAGCCAGGCGGCCAAGTCCGCCGCCGGCTCAGCCCTGGCGCAAACCGGCAACGCCAAGGTGACCGGCCCCAAGGCGGCATCCGCCGCCAGCAAGGCGCTGAAGAGCCCGGGAACCAGCAGGGCCGGTAAAAGCGCCGCCGGCTCGGCCCTGACCCAACGGCCCAACAAGGGAAAGAAGTGACCAGTTCATATGGAGCGCCGATCATGACCATCACGAACTAACGCCGACCTGTCCGCCATGAGCGCCCGAATCGTGGAAAATGTCCACACGAAGCGGATCATTCTGTTCGGCTCGCTCTGTCAACGCGCCTTCCGGGGGGAGTTGTGAACGGTTTATGGGACCAGCCGGGAGTGTCGCGAACGCTTCAAGAGGCGCTGCCGGAACTGCTGGCGTTCTACGCCTTCGGCAGCTGCGTCTCCGGGGACGCCGGACCGGAAAGCGATCTGGATCTGGCCATTCTCATCCCGGGCAGAGCCGATCCGGTCGCCCTGTGGCGCTTGTCCGGTAATCTGGCGGAAATAGCTGGCTGCCCGGTGGACCTGCTGGACCTGCGCGCCGCCTCCACGGTGATGCAATACCAGGTCATCACCACCGGGCGGCGGATCTGGGAAAAGGATCACCAGGCCGCCCTTTATGAAAGCTTCATCCTCAGCGAAAAGACCGCCTTGGATGAAGCCCGTGCGCCGCTTCTGAAGATCATCCATCAAGAGGGAACCATCCATGGCCGATGACGTGCTGCTCAACAAATCCGCCTCCATTGAGCGCTGCGTGGCCCGGGCTCGCGAAGAGTACCAAAAGGATCCCGCCTCCTTCGCAGGGGACTTCACGCGCCAGGATGCTGCCATTCTCAACATTCAGCGAGCCTGCGAGGCGGCCCTGGACATGGGGCAACACCTGATCCGTCGCGAACGGCTGGGAGTACCCCAAGGTGCGCGCAACGTCTTCGATCTTCTGGCGCAAGGCGGCTGGATCGAACCCGCACTATCCGACGATCTCAAGCGCATGGTGGGCTTCCGCAATATCGCCGTGCATGACTACCAGACCCTGCAATTGCCCATCACCGTGGCCATCATTACCAAACATCTGGATGAGCTGCTGGATTTCAGCCGTGTCATCCTGTTGCGGGATGGCAGGCGGACGAATGAACCACAAGGCGCGATCGACCATGTGCCACCCGACCCGTGACGGGGTAACCCTGCTGACGATGGGGCTCACGGGGAGACCTTCCCCTGGGAGGGAAGAGAGAATGATTCCCCCCTTTCGGGGAATCAAGCCGGGCGAGGGATGACAGCTCAGGGAATCGCCCGACCAGGGGGGAAGGGAACCCCTCCGGGAGACGGGATAAACCCCTGGGGGGCAGGGGGTAGGGGCTGGCGCATATCCTGGGAGGGAGGGTTGACGTACTGCACCGGCAGGGGCCATGCCCGCATGAGGCCAAACAAGAGCCCGATACTCGCCGGGATCATCCCTCCAGTTTTGACGACCATCCGAAGTTCAAGCTCTTTGAGCCGGGTTTCCAGCTTGACATCCAGTTCCTTGATGTCCCGTTTCAGGTTGGCCTCGACCTCCTTGATGTCCCGCCTCAGCTCGGCAACCCGGAGTTCGATCTTGCCATCCAGTTCCTTAACCCGGACCTCAATCTTCCCATCGAGAGCGGCCACGTCCTCCTTGGATGCCAACCGCTCGGCCAGAGCCTCGGCCAGCAGCTCGGCCTGAACCTCGGCTTGAGTCTCTGGAACCCCAGCCTCCTTCAGCCGCTTGGCAAATTTCAGGGTGTCGAAAGCAATCGCATTGCTCATGGCGTCTCCTCCTGCCGCCCAGTGTATCCCACAGTGTCCGGGGATTTCCACTTGCATCCGGTCCCGGCCCCAGAGGGTAGCGTCAGGACACGGGGTTCTCAGCCCCAACACAAGCGGCAACCACACCCGTCAGGCATGCGGTGTTTTTGCGTCCGGAGTTTGGGCGTCGTCTTTGCGTTGGAGCGAGCCGAACTGGGGTCGAACCATTCTCTATTGTTTTTTCAGAGAAAGCGGAGAAGGTTTGGCGGTTTTTCTTGGGAAGCGATACCCAGGGGGGGGCGCGGCAGGTCACTGGCCAGAAAGGCTTTTCATCTCCCGGGGGAAACTTGCTCCGGCCCGGCGGCGAAGGTTTTCGGGAATTTCGACTGGGCGATCATTTTTCGGGGGGGAACGCCGACCTTTCGATCCCTGTCCGGCCCCGCCCATGTGACCGGCGATCCGGCCCGGTCAATTTTCGTCATCAACGCGGTTCTTGAGAGGCGTTCCATAATGTAGGCATGGCCCCCCCGCATGGTCTACCGGCATTTTCTTGAAGACATGTGGCTCATGGCATAGGCATGTTGGAACGCCTCATACTCGGTCATGCGTTGGTCCGCAATCAGCCCTGCACCGTGAAGGTCGTAGGCCATCTCCAGAACGGCGTCCATGATGCCGTGATAAGGCAACCCTATTGTGGACGGCCAGTTTGCCCACCGCCCCCAGGCAGATCTGCTGGGTGTTGGCAGCCAGTCCGGCCAGGTTCATCTCGTCGATCATTCGTTGGCGTAAAGCTTTCATTCGGAACTCCTCCTCAAGCAACGGGTTGGCTGGCACAACGCCAGCCGGATAGAAGAGGATGATACCTCAGATCAGGCGAAGGCACCGGTGATGACGGGGCTCCCCGTAGCTGCGGCAAAGCTGCTCAGTACAACGCCTCATGCGAGGATCTCGACCCGGTTACGGCCATTGCGTTTGGCACTGTAGAGTGCCTGATCGGCGCGCGCCAGCAACGTCGTCGCGTTATCACCGACCTGGCACTGGCTGACGCCAAAGCTGGCGGTTACACGCTCGACGACGTTGAATCGATGTCGCTCCAGAAGGCCGCGCATTTTTTCCGCAATGTCCTTTCCACCTTCAAGTAAGGTCTCGGAACAAATGAGCAAAAATTCTTCTCCACCCCAGCGACCGAAGAAATCAGTATCTCGTACATGCGTCTTGACCAGACCGGCAAGCGTACACAAAACGTCATCGCCCACGGTATGGCCATGCGTATCGTTGATGCTCTTGAATTTATCCACGTCGAACAGCACCACAGAGAATGGAGTGGCATATCGTTGAAAAAGACTCAGACGCTCGCTCAACACCGCGTCGAGTTTATAGCGATTATTGATGCCCGTCAGCCTGTCCGTCATGTAGAGTCGCTCAAGTTGGGCGTTCTTGACATCGAGTTCAGCGGCATATTGGGCAATCTGGCGATACGATTCATCCCGTTCATAGGCCACGGCATTGGCAAAATGGGTCATCGCCTGAAATATTTGCCGCGGTGATATTTCCAGGTCCGACTGAACCCTCTGTTCCTGCTCCATGAATCGATGTTGTCGTTCGTAGGGGTTTTCGCTCAATCCCACGAACGTCATGGTATTGTTCAGAATCTCATGCTGGCCGACCATCGCGGTAAAAAATTCTCCATACGTGAAAAATCCCGCCGTGGGAGCAAGCCTGGCAAGGGGAAGAAGTTCCTTGTCAATCTCCTTTTGCAGTATCTTTTTGCGTCCACCACAGCTATATGCCCAAATAGCCTCGATATGATGTGTCAGCGCATGTTCCAGGTAGGTGTTATCGAGCAGCATGTCAACATCGGCGCAACCGAAGACGACCTGTTCACCCACCCCCATCCTGCCGGAAAACAGGCATGCGCCATTTTCGTCCACCTCCAGGAGAATATTGGAAACATGGATGTCGCCACGCTTGCGCATCAACGGAAATACGCTGCTGATGGAGATCAGGTTTGTTTCGACACCTTTACCGAAGTAATGACGATAAAGTTCCGCCACACTGAATCCGTTGATGGTCCGCACCAGATCCCCTTCGGCATCGGTGACGATCATCTCGCTTCCCATCGGTTCCCAATTGAATTTCATCACCGGTTTGACGTAGA
>JADGCJ010000011.1 GCA_015229045.1 Magnetococcales bacterium | reverse complement strand
CAAAGGCTTTCATGTCCAGGCCTTTCTTGAGGGGGTACCTGGGCAGTTACAAAAATACGTGTTTTAAATGGGTTGCTGCTCATGGGAGAGGATGTGTGGCTGGAAATGGACTGGGTCGGTTGTTCCGGGTGATGACGTTTGGCGAGAGCCATGGTCCGGCTATCGGCGGGGTGGTGGATGGCTGCCCGGCCGGATTGCCTCTCGACGAGGCGGACATACAGGTCGACCTCGACCGGCGACGACCCGGTCAGAGCCGCTTCACGACCCAGCGCCGGGAAGCGGATCGGGTGCGTATTCTGTCCGGTCTCTACGAAGGACGCACGACCGGAACACCCATCGGTCTGTTGATCGACAACACCGATCAACGGTCGCGAGACTATACCAGGATCCAGGATCTCTTTCGTCCCGGCCACGGGGATTATACTTACTGGCGCAAATACGGGATGCGTGATCCGCGCGGCGGGGGTCGTGCCTCGGCGCGAGAGACGGCCATACGCGTGGCGGCAGGGGCTATCGCCCGCAAACTGCTTGGCTCACAGGGTGTGCGGATCCGGGGAGCCTTGATCGGCATGGGAGGCATCATGATCGATCGTACACGCTGGGATTGGGACCAGGTGGCACGCAATCCCTTCTTTTGTCCCGATCCGGGCGCGATCGCCGCCATGGAGACGTTGCTCGACGAGATTCGTGCGGCAGGGGACTCGGCAGGCGCCCTGCTGGAGGTGGTGGCCTCCGGAGTGCCCGCAGGGTGGGGAGAACCTGTCTTCGATCGCCTCGATGCCGATCTGGCCAAGGCCATCATGAGTATCAATGCCGTGAAAGGGGTGGAGATCGGTGCCGGTCTGGCCGCCGCCGGCATGCGTGGCAGCCAGGCAGCCGATGAAATGGTGCCGGATGCCCAGACTCCGGGTGGAATACGCTTCCTGAGCAACAATGCCGGGGGCATTCTGGCGGGGATTTCCACCGGACAGGAGATCATCATCCGTCTGGCGGTCAAACCCACTTCGTCGATACGCATTCCCAGAAAAAGTGTGGACAAAATGGGCCAGGCACAGGAGGTGATCACCGACGGGCGCCATGACCCTTGTGTCGGCATCCGGGCCGTGCCGGTGGCCGAGGCCATGGTGGCGTTGGTGCTGGCCGACCACTTTTTGCAGCAACGGAGCTGTCAGGAGATGTTTCCAGGGGTTTGATCGATCCCCCTTTTGTGCATGTTGGCTGTGTGCTGTTCACTCATACCAATTTGCAGTCGATGCGAGAACGAGGCAGCAAGGGGGAGGCGACGAGACAGTACGTGTTGGGTACGGCGAGGAGCCGACGACGCGGCTAACGAAGTTATCGCGATGAATGCAAATTGGTATCAGCGATATGATTACTGAGGATCTTTCATCAAAATGGGCGTAGAGTGGTTCCTGCTCACTTCGGGGAGGCGCCTTCGATCAGCAGCTCGAACGCACAGTCGCAGCAAGGAGGACAGCCATGCCGTTGCGTTGGAATCCCGATCTGGCATGGCATGATGTGACCCCGGAACACCTGTTCCAGCAGAGGCGACGGTTTCTCCGGAGTACGGCTTTGGTCGGGGCCGGGGCCTTGCTGGGATTGACCCCGGATCTGGTATCGGCCGAGAGTAAGCCCCTGGCAGAGGTCCGCAAGGGCAAGGTCACGGTGGACGAACCCATCACCCCCTTCAAGGATGCCAGCAGCTACAACAATTTTTACGAACTGGGTGGCAGCAAAACAGACCCCTCCGTCCATGCCGAACGTTTGCGGACCGAACCGTGGCATGTCGTGATCGATGGGGAGGTGGCTCGTCCGGGTCGTTTCACCCTGGAGGAGATTCTCAAACCGCATCCGCTGGAAGAGAGGATCTATCGGCTGCGTTGTGTGGAGGCGTGGTCCATGGTGATTCCCTGGATTGGTTTCCCTCTGGGCGATATGCTGCAGCGTTTTGCACCAACCAGCAAAGCGCGCTATGTTGCCTTCGAGACCATTCTCGACCCCGCCCGTCTGCCTGGGCAGTCGCACAATCTTTTGGAGTGGCCCTATCGCGAGGGGTTGCGTCTGGACGAAGCGATGCACCCGTTGACCATTCTGGCGGTCGGCATGTATGGACGTACACTGCCCAACCAGAACGGGGCACCCTTGCGGCTGGTGGTGCCGTGGAAATACGGCTTCAAGAGCATCAAATCCATTGTGCGCATATCACTGACAGAGAAACAACCTGCCACCTCCTGGAATCAGCAGGCTCCGGGTGAATATGGTTTCTTTGCCAATGTCAATCCCGACGTGGATCATCCGCGTTGGGATCAGAGTCAGGAGAGGCGTATCGGTGAGTTTTTGCGACGCAAAACACTGCCTTTCAACGGTTATGGCGAGCAGGTGGCGAGCCTGTACAGCGGCATGGACCTGAAAAGATTCTTCTGATTCGGGGCAGTCGTTCCTTGAGCCGTATCCATGTCGGGATGCCTCGTTTTTCTTTCGACGTATCAGACCCTTTCCTTTGCCAGCATGGCAACGATACGATGCAGACTCGCCAGACGCTCAGGATGGATGGTTCCGGCAGCCAGGGCCTCCAGAACCAGACAACCCGGCTCCTGGCGATGGCGGCAATTCGGAAAACGACACCCCCCCAGCAAAGGCTGGATTTCCGGGAAGTGCCAGGGGATCTCATCGGGGGTGACGCCATGCAGATTGAACGCTCGCACACCGGGGGAGTCGATGAGGCGCCCTCCGCAGGAGAGACCATAAAGGCGCGCCACAGACGTGGTATGGCGACCCTTGCCGGTTTCCGGATTGACCGAACCAACACGCAACAGCGGATCGCTGATCCATTGGGCAATGAGCGATGATTTTCCGACACCCGATTGCCCGACAAAAATGGATGTCTTTCCGCGCAGGGCCTGTTCGAGAAGAGACAAACCTTGGGGATGCAGCACAGAGAGTTCCAAGACTGGGAGGCCTATCTGTCGATAGGGCGCCAACACCTGGTCCAGGCTCTGTGACTCTTTGAGGAGATCACGTTTGTTGATGGCCAACAGCGGCTTGACCCGCGCCGACGACGCTGCCACCAGGTACCTGTCCAGCAGATGGGGATTGGGATATACGGCAGTCGTGGTGATGACCATTTGATCGACATTGGCGGCGAAGGTTTGCAGGCGTTCGTGGGGGCCGGGGCGTCGCAAAACCGAAGATCTTGGTTGCAGATCGGTCACCACCCCTTGGCCGTTGGGGGCCTGTTGCCAGAGTACCCGGTCACCACACACCGGGTTTTCGGCGACGCTTTCGCGCACGGCACACGGGTAGCGTTTCCCCTGGGCATCTTCCACCTCTACATGTGAACCGAAGTGGGCAATAACCAGGCCATCACGGGTCTTTCCCAAAGATCCTGCCGACAAGGTGGCCAGATTTTTTTGTCGTTTGCTCTCCCAGCGATCCAGACGCTCTGTGCGGATGGCCTTGATGCGGCGTTTTTGGATATCGGTCAGGGCGTGGGCTGATTTTTTGCGTGGCATGCGATCAACCCCTTCGGGCATGGTGCATTGTTTGAAAATATATTTTGTAACTATTCAGCACCCGGCAACGAATCGGGGTCCAGGGGGCTGGCTCCCTGGCGGGTCAAGGGCAGAGCCCTTGCGGGGTTTGGGGCGGAGCCCCAATAAAGTCTTTCATGTCACCCCTTTTTCCCGATCACAAAAAAGTATGGGTATGAAAGACTCTATTGGGGCTTCGCCCCGAACCCCACCAGGAGGAAGGGCACAGCCCTTCCTCCTGGACCTCCATCCCAGTCTTTCAATAGTTAAAAAGACTACGCATCTCGGAATGGATAGGCAATTTCATTTCCGTGACCATCGAGGAAAAAAATGCGACCCTTCCACCCATGGATGCCGAACCCGAAAACCGCCTGATTTCCGCCCAACCCGAGGCCGGAGACGCCTGTAACGAACCCTCGTTGCGTCCCAGACGGCTTGAGGAGTTTATCGGGCAGGAGAAATTAAAAAACAATCTCCGGGTCTTTCTGACCGCTGCACGGGATCGGTCGGAGTCGCTGGACCACGTCCTGCTGTTTGGCCCGCCTGGCCTGGGCAAGACCACCCTGGCCCAGATTCTGGCCGCCGAAATGGGGGCCAGTCTGCGCGCCACATCGGGGCCGGTGATCGTCAAGGCGGGCGATCTGGCGGCCCTGCTGACCAACCTCAACCCGGGCGATGTCCTGTTCGTCGACGAAATCCACCGCCTGAATCCAGCCGTGGAGGAGATTCTCTACCCTGCCATGGAGGATTTTCAGCTGGACATCATGATTGGGGAGGGGCCGTCGGCACGTTCGGTGCGCATCGACCTGCCCCGCTTTACCCTGGCAGGTGCCACGACCCGGGCCGGCATGTTGACCAGCCCCCTGCGTGACCGTTTTGGCATTCTGGGGCGCATGGAGTTTTATACCGCCCAGGAATTGACGCTGATCGTCCAGCGCGGCGCCAAGATTTTGGGGGTTCCTGTCAGCGATGACGGTGCCGAAGAGATTGCCCGGCGTGCGCGGGGTACGCCACGCATCGCCTTGCGCCTGCTGCGCCGGGTGCGGGACTTTGCCCAGGTTTTGGGAAGTGGCCGCATCGATCGCGCCATGGCCGACCGCGCTCTGTGGCTCCTGGAAGTGGACGCCAAAGGCCTGGATGGGATGGATCGCAAGCTCCTTCAGGCGATCGTCAGCAAATTTGCCGGCGGTCCTGTCGGTCTGGATACCCTGTCGGCGGCCATCGGCGAGGAGCGGGACACCATCGAGGATATCATCGAACCCTATCTGCTTCAGGAGGGGTTTTTGGATCGCACACCCCGTGGTCGTCGTGCCACGGCGGCGACCTACACCCACCTGGGGTATCCGCAACAGGGGAGCCTTTTATAAATGACGATCCAGACACTCCATCATTGGCCGGTGCGGGTTTATTACGAGGACACCGACGCCGCCGCCGTGGTTTACCATGCCAGTTATCTGAAATTCATGGAACGGGGACGTACCGAATGGCTGCGCGCCCTGGGGATTGATCAGACACGCTTTTTTCAGGAGACCGGCTTGATGTTTGCCGTGGCTCACATGGAGATTCATTTTCAGGGACCGGCGCGTCTGGACGACCTGTTGACTGTCACCACGCGCCTGGAGGTGTTGCGTCGGGTCAGCATTCATCTGGTCCAGGAGATCGTGCGCTCGGCTGATCAGGCTGTGCTTGTACGGGCTGCGGTGCGTGTTGCCTGCATCGATGCCCGGTTTCGTCCGCAGCGGTTGCCGACGGGGATTTTGCTGCCGCATCAAGGGTGAACCGCGTCGGAAGGTGTACATTTTTTTAAAAGCGTTTGAAAGACTGGGATGGAGGTCCGGGAGGAAGGGCTGTGCCCCTCCTCTTGGTGGGGTCCGGGGCGAAGCCCCGAAAGGGTTCGATGCGAAGCCCCGCAGGGGTCCGGGGCGAAGCCCCGAAAGGGTAGTCGGCGATAAGGCACATCGCTTTTGGCGCTTCGGTTGGGATAAGATGGGGATCCTGGTGTCTCGGGGATCGGTCAGGAGAGAACCTGCGCAATAAATGGTATGAAAATTGCTCATGATCTCGGGAATGGACCGGGGAGAGACCCGGGCAAGGCACGGAAAGAAGTTGCAGGGAAGAAAAACCACCACCATGGAAGGGAAACGATTGCCATGATGAACGAAGCCCTGGCGACCCACAGTATTTGGGATCTGGTCATGCAGGCCGGGTTGCTGGTCAAGCTGGTCATGTTGGGCCTTTTGGGAGCATCCCTCGTCTCCTGGGCCATGATATTTGATAAATGGCGACGCTTTCGCCGCATCACTCAGGAGTCGGATGCCTTTGAGGAGCGCTTCTGGAGCGGCGGCAATGTGACGGCCTTTTATCAGACGGCGTCGCAGGAGTGGCCGGATTGCCCCATCGTGACCATGTTCACGACCGGCTTTCGCGAGTGGAAACGCTGGGAGAGCGGGGAACGCAACGGCGGCACCGCTCCCCGGGACGGCAGCGAAACCGGCGATCTGGTTTCCAGCGTACGTCGCGCCATGACGGTGGCCCTGAATCGGGAAATTGACCAGTTGGAACGCGGTCTGACCTTTTTGGCCACTGTGGGTTCGACGAGTCCGTTTGTTGGTCTGTTTGGCACCGTGTGGGGCATCATGAACGCCTTTCGCGGATTGGCCGGTGCCAAGACAACGACGCTGACCATGGTGGCCCCCGGCATCGCCGAGGCCCTGATCGCCACGGCCATGGGTCTGGTCGCGGCGATTCCAGCCGTGATCGCCTTCAACAACTACTCCGCCGAGTTGCGTCGTCTCAACCAGAAGATGGACAACTTTGGCGCCGAGTTTCTCAACATCATCGAACGGCGGGTTGCCCGCATGAGAAGGAGCGCCTGATGGGCATGGGAGCTTCCATGGGGCCCGGCGGTCGCCACGGGCCAATGAGCGATATCAACGTCACCCCGATGGTCGACATCATGCTGGTGTTGTTGATCATCTTCATGGTGGCAGCCCCGCTGCTCAGTCAGGGCGTCGAGGTGGAACTGCCCAATGCCCAGGCCAACCCCATGAGTTCGGACCAAGAACCTCTGGTGGTCACGGTCACCTCCAGCGGTGCCCCCTCCATCGAGGGCAAACCGATCAGCATGGAGCAATTGTCGGTGCGCATTCGGGCCGTCAAACTGGCCAATCCGCGTTTACCCATTTATGTTCGGGGTGACCAACGTGCCAACTATGGGGCCATCATGCTCGTCATGGCTGAAATCCAGCAGGCTGGCGCCACCGAGATCGGTTTGATGACCGAACCCCGGTAATCCGGATCCAGCTCCATGGTCTCCAGAGACTCCCTCTTATGGTCTGTTGCCGCTCATGTTGTGGCCATCCTTCTGATTTTTTTCATTCCGCAGCCCTCCCCTCTCAAGGAGCTGCCTAACAAACCCCTGACAGTCAATCTGATTCAGGCACCCAAGACCAGGCCGGAAACACACGCCGCCAGGCCAGCCCACAAATCCGCACCGGAGCCGCCGAAGCGCTCGGAACCACATCCGGACGTAACCGAGGCGATCCCTCCACCGCCGAGGGAACCCGTCCGACAAGAACCCAAACCGGAGCTGCCCAAACCGGCACCGCCCAAACCGGAACCACCCAAACCGGAGCTGCCCAAACCGGCGCCGCCTAAACCGGAACCACCCAAACCGGAACCGCCCAAACCAGAGCTGGTCATCAAGGATCCGCCCAAAAGAGAACCGCCCAAGCCTGTCGAGATAAAAGAGGACGAGAAAGCCAAGGAAGCCGCCAAGAAGGTCAAAGAGGCGGAAGCGAAAAAGGCCAAGGAGGCCGAAGCGAAAAAAATCAAAGAGGCGGAAGCCAAGAAAGCCAAGGAGGCCGAAGCGAAAAAAGCCAAGGAGGCCGAGGCCCTGGAGGCCATGGAAGCCAAGAAAGCCCTGGAAGCCAAGAGGGTCATGGAGGCCGAAGCGAAAAAAGCCAAGGAGGCCGAAGCCAAGGAGGCCGAAGCCAAAAAGGCCAAAGAGGCCAAAGAAGCCGAAGCGAAAAAAGCCAAGGAGGCCGAAGCCAGGAAAGCCAAAGAGGCCAAAGAAGCCGAAGCGAAGAAAGCCAAGGAAGCCAAGGAAGCCGAAGCCAAAAAAGCCGAAGAGGCCAGAAAGGCCCTGGAAGCCAAAAAAGCCAAGGAGGCCGAACTCAAGAAAGCCAAAGAGGCCGAAGCCAGGAACAAGGAGTTGAAAAAAGAGAAGAACGAGTCGGAGTGGTCCGACATCACCAAGATGATCCAGGATGACTTCGCCGGGACCAAGACCAAGGAGCCGACCCCGACCCCCTTGCCGCCAACGGTAACGCCGGCGCAAGCACCGCAAAAGCCGACCCAGGCACAGGCGCCTGCGCAAGGTCCGCAGGTCAGTCGTCTGCAGGTGGAGTTTTACAAGAGGGCCGTGGAAACAAGGGTGCGTACCAGTTGGAACAAGCCAACCGGCATGCTCAACGAGGATCGCCTTGCCGTGGAGGTACGCGTCAAGGTGGCTCCCGACGGACGCCTGTTCGACCCACAGATCATTCGCTCATCCGGTGCGGAGGTGTTTGACCGTTCCGTGTTGTCGGCCATCCACAAGGCTCCCGATCTGCCGCAACCGCCGTCGGGATGTCAGGAGTGTTCTCCGATCGTTTTCGTTTTCCGGGCTACGGACGTTTACTGAGACCTGCCTGCTGCAGCACCGTAACACTATTTGCGAGGTTCCGATGATCCACCCGAAGTCATCCCAGCCAATCAGACCTTTTCCCGATCTGTCCATCGTGCGTGTTTTTCGGATCGGGCGGAGCGTTGTCCAACTCGCCTGTCTGATCTGGCTGCTTCTGCTGGCCATGGCCACCCCGGTGCAAGCCGAGCTGGTCATCGACATTCGCGAGGCGGGATTGAAACGTCTGCCCATCGCCCTGCCGGCCTTTGTCGATCTGGGGGCGCAAGGGGAGTTGGCAGGCGGAGGCCGGTTGGGACAACAGCTCGTGGGGGTGATCTCCTCGGATCTCGAACGCTCCGGCCTGTTTCGTGCCCTGGATCCGCGCGCCTTCATGCAGGATTCCGCCTCTCTGTGGCGGTCTGGACCCGACTACCGGGTCTGGCGTCAACTCAACGCGGAGGCCATCCTCTCTGGCGCCATACAACAGAACGGGGAGGAGCTGACCGCCTCCTTTTTTCTTTATGACACCTTTCAGGGAAAACTGATCGGCAAGGGGAAACGGTTTTCAGCCCCCCTCAAGGATGTACGCCACCTGGCCCATCGCATCTCCGACGAGATCTACTCCCGGTTGACCGGCGAGAGCGGCTATTTCTCTTCCCGTATCGCCTTCATTGCCCAGAAGGGCCGCCACAAATGGCTCGCCATGATGGATCAGGATGGCGCCAACCGTCTGGATTTGACCTACGAAGACAACCATCTGGTCCTCACCCCCCGCTTTTCCCCCAACGGGGAGAATCTGTTCTACATCTCCTATGAGACCAGCCAGCCGCGCATTTTTCGTTGGATGATTTACCAGGGCAAGCGCCTGCAACAGGGTGAGTATCCGGGACTCAACAGTGCCCCCTCCTGGTCGCCCGATGGCCGCTACATGGCCATGACCCTGACCAAGGATGGCAATGCCGAGATTTATGTCAAGGACTTGCAAACCAACAATTTGCGCCGCCTGACCTTCAACAATGGCATCGATACCTCTCCCTCGTGGTCACCGGACGGGCGACAAATCGTTTTCAATTCCGATCGTGCCGGCTCGCCACAGATTTATGTCATGAGCGTGGATGGATCCAACGTCCGCCGCATCACCTACGACGGTCGCTACAACTCGGCTCCTGCCTGGTCTCCGCGCGGCGACCTGATCGCTTTCGTCAAGGGGGGTGAGGGCCATTTTCGCATTGCCGTCACCGACCCGTCCGGCAACCGCCCCCGCACCCTGACCAACTCCTGGATGGACGAATCCCCCACCTGGTCCCCCAACGGTCGCGTCATTCTCTTTTCCCGTCAAACGGGAGACATGACACGACTTTACACCATCGATCTCACAGGCCATAATGAGCAGCCAGTCCCTGTTGGGGATGGACTGGGTGGATCGGATCCTTCCTGGTCCCCTTTGATACGTTGACGTTGGACGCAACGGGGGAGATCTCCGCCCGCCGGTCATGGGGGCCGGTGCGCGGCCTTCACGGTAACATGATAAACCCACGAATAATGGACCATTCTGTCTGGGAGAAACATCGCATGAAGCACACTGGAATTTTGATCGCAGGCCTGGTGACACTCGGCCTTTTGACTGGGTGCGGATCAACAGCCAAAAACGGGCCGGAAGGCGGTCCTGCCGGCAGCGAGTTGAGCGGCCCCGGTGGTCCTGGCGGCCCCGGTGGCGGGGCAGGTCTGAATCGCCTGGGCAGCGGCAGCGAGTCGGATCTGGACCGTGCCGGTGGCGCCGGTGCTGGAGGTGGCATGGATGGCGTCGGCGGCCCGGGTGGACGCGGCGGCATGGGCGGTGAGCCCGAACACCGGGTCTATTTTGATTTCAACAGCGCCTCCATATCTCCCGAAAGCACCCGTACTCTGTCCACCAACGCCCAATGGATCAAAGCCAGAAATCCCAAAGAGGTGATCGTGGAGGGCCATTGCGACGAGCGCGGTACCCGCGAATACAACCTGGCCCTGGGTCAAAAACGCGCCGATGCCGTCAAACAGTTCCTCTCTTCCCAAGGAGTGGATTGGTATCGCATCCGGACCGTCTCCTTCGGCAAGGAGCGCCCGCTGGTTTATGGACATGACGAATTTGCCTGGGCCAAGAATCGCCGGGCGGAGTTGCGTGCCCAATAGTTCCGTTTTCGGACCCGGTTGGATGCACAGCAACCGCGAGCGCACAACAAGGCGATACGTGTTGGGCGCGGCAAGAAACAGGCAAAGCTGTCAACGAAACAGATGCCTGGTCTGGAATTGGCGCAACGTGTCAACCCGGGACAGGGGGGGTGACCATGGATGACAAGCAGGCTTGGAACATCGCATCGCCATCTCTGGGAAGACCCTTCTCCCGGTTTCTGCCCGCACTCGCCCTGGTCCTGGTGGCCGGTTGTGGCGCCCCCCCTCCTCCGCCGGGAGTCGGGGCAGCACCGCCACCAGCGCCAACCCCCAGTCGCGGCGACGATCTTGCGCAGGATGCCCCCCCCCTCGAAAAAGAGGTCAAGCGTCTCTCCAAAACCGTGGCCACCCTGGGCCATACTGCCGAAAACAGTCGGGCCGGTACCACGGAGATGGCCAAGCGCCTCGATCTGATGGAAAAAGAGATCAGTTCCCTGCGGGGGGAGCTGGAAGTGGCCCGGCACGACAATCGACGCTTGCTGGATCAGGTGACCGATCTGAACCAGAAGAGTCTCCAGCCCCAACCAGCGCCGCCAAGAACCGGAACCGATATCGCCACCTTCACCCAACCGGATTCCGGCCTGTTGCCAACGACAGCAACCCCGGCAACCCCGGTGGTCGCGACAACCCCGCCCAAAAATGAGGCAACGCAGGTGGTGGCAGCCCATGCGCCCCCTTCCGTCACTGCCCCGCCCAAAAATACCGGACAAAAGCCAGCCTCGGCTGACCAGGCCTACAGCGAGGCCGACCTGAATCTGAAAAGCGGGCGCTACCTCCAGGCCGGGGAGAGTTTCCGGAACTTCATCAAATGGTTTCCCGACGATCCCCGGATACCCAGGGCGCAGTACTGGATCGGTGAAGCCTACTATGCCGAAAAAAAGTTCCGGGAAGCACTCCAGGAGTTCAATCAGGTTCTCCTGCGCTGGCCAAAGAGTGAAATGGTTCCGGGGTGCCTGCTCAAAATGGGCTACTCCCTCTACGAACTGGGTGAGATGGCCAAGGCACGTGCCATTCTGAATCGTCTGGTCAAGGATTTCTCCGACTCCCAACCGGACACCCAAAAAGTTCATATGGCCCGGCAACGCCTCAAGTTGATAGCCGATGCACAGTCGAAGGGGAAAAAAGAAAAAGAGGATGCCGCGCCGTAATGAACTCCTCAAGAAAAGCGGTCGTCCTGCTCTCCGGAGGGCTTGATTCGGCTACCTGTCTTGCCGTGGCCAGAAAGGGTGGCTTCGATCTTTTCGCCCTCACCCTGCGTTACGGTCAACGCCATACGGCCGAAGTCGCCGCCGCCAGGAGCGTGGCAGCGCGACAGCCGGTGCAGCATCATTTGATCCTCGATGTCGATCTGGCGGCCATGGGTGGTTCGGCCTTGACATCCAGGGAGCTGGTCGTGCCCAAAGAGGGGATCTCCGCTGGCATTCCCAATACCTACGTCCCGGCCCGGAATACCATTTTTCTTGCGTTGGCCCTGGGGTGGGCCGAAACCCTGGGTGCCCATGATCTGTTCATCGGTGTCAATGCCGTCGACTATTCCGGCTATCCGGATTGCCGTCCGGCCTTCATTGCCGCCTTCGAGCGTCTGGCCAATCTGGCCACCCGGGAGGGGGTCAACGGACAGACCTTTCGCATCCACACCCCCTTGTTGCATCTGTCCAAGGTGGCCATCATCCGGCAAGGTTTGGATCTGGGGGTGGATTTTTCCGTCACGCGCACCTGCTATGATCCTGACCCGGCAGGACATGGATGCCGCTTGTGCGATGCGTGTCGTCTGCGCCTGGCGGCATTCCGGGAGATCGGCATGGCGGACCCGGCTCCCTACCAGGATCTTCCTGCTTCTGCCAAGTCGTGACGTGCGACCCTTTCATCACCCGCTTTCGGTGCGCGGTCACCTCCCTGCTCTCCCCCGGCACGGGTTTGGTGGTGGCGGTGTCAGGAGGAGCGGACTCCATGGCGTTGCTCCACGGCTTGGTGCGCTCGGGTCTTGTACAGCGGCACCCTTGTGTCGTGGCCCACTTTGACCACGCCCTGCGCGACACATCTGCCGACGATGCCCATTTTGTCACCACCCAGGCAGCCCTTCTGCACCTGACAACCCACGTCGAGCGTTGGCAGGAACCGCACGCCGTGGGCAATCTTGCGCAACGTGCGCGCCAGGCCCGTTATGCCTTTTTGGCACGAGTTGCCCGCCATACCGGGGCCACTGCTCTGTTGACCGGCCATCAACAGGATGATCAGGCCGAAACTTTTCTGGAGAGGATCTTGCGCGGCAGTGGTGTGCGGGGATTGGGGGCCATGGAGCCGATACGTCCCCTGGAACCAGGCACGGAGTCCGACATTCTGTTGGTGAGACCACTGCTCTCTTTTCGTCGAGAGAGGCTGCGCCAGTGGTTGCAGACCCACGATCTCCCCTGGAGGGATGACCCCGGCAATGGCGATCGACGCCGATTGCGCAGTCGTCTGCGTCATCAGCTTCTGCCCTGTCTGCAGGCGGTCAATCCGGACGATGATCCTGTTCCCCGCCTGGCTGCCACGGCTGACCGCATGCAATCCGCAGATGTCGCCCTGGAATGGATCTGGCAACGGGTGCGCCACGATCTGGATATTCAATCCCCGGAAGCGGGAGTCATGACCCTTGCCCACGATCAGCTTGCCTCCCTGCCGACCGAGATCATGCGTCGGGCTGTGGTCCATTGTCATGCCGCACTGACCGGCGACCCCTTTCCGCCCGGTGCCCGCGCCATGGCAGGGTTGTTTCGCCACATGCAGACAAACCGGGCGACGTGGAACATGCGCATGCGTGGCATGACAATCCAGCGTGTTGACGACCGCCTGATTTTAAAAAAACACCTGCCCGGGAACCTCATCCTTTGATGTTGATTTTTTTTCTGGAAAGTGCCACGCTCCGTCCATGCGCTTCCTGGATCCAAAAACCGACTTTGCCTTCAAGAAAATCTTCGGCTCCGAAGAGAGCCGCGATATTTTGCTCAGTTTTCTCAATGCCATCCTGGCCCTTGACTCTCCCAACCTGATCACCGAGGTGACCATCCTCGATCCCTATCTGGCGCCGAAAATCAAGGGGATGAAGGATACCTATCTGGATGTCCGGGTGCGGGATCAAAGCCGTCGGGACTACATCATCGAGATGCAGGTTCTCAATGTGGCCGGGTTTGAGAAGAGAGTTCTCTACAACGCCTGCAAAACCTACGCCGGACAAATCCAGAAGGGCAATCACTACAGACTGCTGACCAATGTCGTCGCCATTACCGTCACCGATTTCATCATGTTCCCCACGCTGCCGGAGACCACCAACCATTTCATGCTGCGCGCCGCCGCCAGTGCCGATATTGCCCTGGATGACCTGGAACTGGTCTTTGCCGAATTGCCCAAATTTACCAAAGACGAAGAGCATCTCGAAGGCGTTGTGGAGAAATGGTTTTATTTCCTGAAACACGCCGGTGATATGCAGGTCGTTCCCAGGACGCTGGCCGATGAACCTGCCATCGCCAAGGCCTTTGCCCTCGCCAACAAGGCCGGTCTGACCCCGGAAGAGCTGGATGACCAGGAACGGAGGGAGACGTTCATCTATCTCCAGCGTGAATCGATCATTCATGCCAGAGAGCAGGGTGAAAAAAACGGCAGAGAGCGGGGTAGAGAAGAGGGCAGACAGGAAGGCAGACAGGAAGGCAGACAGGAAGGCAGACAGGAAGGCAGACAGGAGACCGTTGCCATTCTGCTGCGGTTGTTGCAACACCGTTTTGGCCCGGTGCCGGAGTGGGTTCATGACCGGCTGTTTGCCGCCGATCCGGTCACTCTGCGCCTTTGGAGTGAAAAAATCCTCGACGCCGAGTCGTTGTCGGCCATCTTCCGGTCGTCGGGATGAGGCCCTGTTTTTCCAGGTCAACAGCACTGCCCCCTGGGTTGCGGCAGCGCATCCGGTAGCGGGAGAGCCGCTCTGCGGAAAAGGAACCATTGAACTTTTTCAGGGTGATACCTATCCTGGCCGGGTGGGTCGTGTGAGGTTGGTCGGGGCGCCCTTTCGTGCATGTTCGGCCAAACATTGGCAACCAGGAGGTTTTTTTGAACGGGTTTTACAAAAGTCTCTCTCTTTGGCTGGTTATCGGCTTGCTGTTGATCATCCTGTTCAATCTGTTCAATCAACCCAAGAGCCGCGACCACCATATTCCATACTCCGATTTTCTCACCCACCTGGATCAGGGACGTGTCACGGAGGTGACGATTCAGGGGCAAAACCTGATGGGGGTCTTCAACGATGGGGGGTTTTTCGCGACCTATACCCCGGAAGACCCGGATTTGATCCGCAGGCTGCGGGACAAGAATGTCGCCATCACCTCCAAGCCGCCGGATGAGACGCCCATCCTGCTGACGATTCTCATTTCGTGGTTCCCCATGCTGCTCCTGATCGGCGTGTGGATCTTTTTCATGCGCCAGATGCAGTCGGGGGGCGGACGGGGAGCCATGTCGTTTGGCAAATCCAAAGCCAAGATGATGTCGGACAAACAAAACAAGGTGACCTTCGCCGATGTGGCAGGCATCGACGAGGCCAAGGAAGAGTTGGAAGAAATCATTGAATTTTTAAAAAATCCGCAGAAATTTCAGCGCCTTGGCGGTAAGATTCCCAAAGGAGTCCTGTTGATCGGGCCACCGGGAACAGGCAAGACCCTCCTGGCCCGCGCCATTGCCGGCGAGGCCAATGTGCCGTTTTTCAACCTGTCAGGCTCCGATTTTGTGGAAATGTTTGTCGGTGTCGGCGCTGCCAGGGTGCGGGACATGTTCGAGCAGGGCAAGAAAAATGCCCCCTGCATCATATTCATCGATGAAATTGACGCCGTAGGTCGGCATCGGGGCGCCGGTCTGGGCGGAGGACACGACGAACGCGAACAAACCCTGAACCAACTGCTCGTGGAGATGGATGGCTTTGAATCGACCGAAGGGGTGATCCTCGTGGCGGCCACCAACCGCCCCGATGTCCTCGATCCGGCCTTGCTGCGCCCGGGCCGTTTCGATCGCCAGGTCACCGTTCCCAACCCGGATATACGGGGTCGCACCCAAATCCTCAATGTTCACATGGCCAAGGTACCCGTGGCGGAATCCGTGGATCCGGAGGTGATCGCCCGGGGTACTCCCGGTTTTTCCGGAGCCGATCTGGCCAATCTGGTCAACGAAGCGGCCCTTGGTGCGGCGCGAACCGACAAAAAAGTGGTCGACATGGAGGATTTTGAGACGGCCAAAGACAAGGTGCTGATGGGCAAACCGCGTGCATCGGCCATCATCTCGGATCGGGAGCGCCGCAGCACCGCCTACCACGAAAGCGGCCATGCCATCATCGCCGCCATGATTCCGGATACCGACCCGGTCCACAAGGTGACCATCATTCCTCGTGGACGCGCCCTGGGTTTGACCATGCAGCTGCCCACCGAAGATCGACACACCTACTCCAAGCAGCAGTTGGAAGATCGCATTGCCGTGTTGATGGGCGGGCGCCTTGCCGAAGAGATGGTTTTGAACGAACTGACCACCGGGGCCGGCAACGACATCATGCGCGCCACGGATATTGCGCGCAAGATGGTCTGCACCTACGGCATGAGCCCCCGCCTCGGACCTCTGACCCTGGGAGAGGAGGAGCAGGAGATTTTTCTGGGACGAGAGATTACCCAGCACAAAAACGTTTCCGATCTCACAGCCCAGGCCATTGACGAAGAGGTGCGCCGCATCATCGATGAAAATTACAACCGCGCCAAGGATATCCTGCTCGAACATGTCGACATTCTTCATGCCATGGCCGAGGCACTGCTGGAACGGGAAACCCTGGTGGCGGATGAAGTGGCCCGGCTGGTACGTGGCGAACCCCTGGAAAAAATGAAGAAAAAACCTCCAAAGCCGAAAAAGGGGGATCCGGAGGCTTCTTCCCCTGCCACCGACACCGAAGACTCCTCCGACGACCAGGAACAGACACCGCCTGACACTGTGAAGAGCTCTTCCAGGGGTGCGACTCCAGACGATGGGGAGGCATCCCCTTCGAAAGAACCCCGGCACGCCGCCATCGAAGAGACTGCTGCGTCTGAGGAGGTTGCCAGGCCTGCGGGTCCGAAAACACGCAAAAAGAGCCCAAAGAGCGATGCGGCGACCCGTGAACCGACCGACGAAGAGCCGGAGGCGATCGGTCCCGACAAACCGGCTGTCGACACAAAGCCTCGTGACAAAACATGACGCTGTACGCTCTCCTGGAACCATTGGCCGGCCATGGACCGGCTGGAAATCCAGGAACCCCTTTTCCGGATCCACCCTTCGACATGACCGATCCGGACTGCCCGTGGTCGGTGCGCCTGCCGGGGTGGCCGGAGGTATGGAGTTCTCATCTGCATCCGAAAATGTCGGTGCAGATCGACACCGATGTCTGCCATGCCGTGGGGCGTTTGCTGCGTGGAGAGCTGGATGCGTGGATCCAGCAGTTGGCAACAACGGAAGCCCAGTCCGTGGCTGTGGCGTTGCGTACCGCGTTGGCGGCCCACGCCCAGTGTCGGCCTGTTTTGCGTTGGAATTGTGGTGGATATCGAATTCTGGATTGTTCGCGCCCCCTGATCATGGGGGTGATCAACGCGACGCCGGACTCTTTTTCTGACGGTGGTCGTTATCCTGATCTGGAGGCGGCTGTGGCACATGGTGTCGCCATGGCGCATGCCGGCGCCCAGATCCTCGACGTCGGCGGGGAATCGACCCGTCCCGGGGCCGAACCCGTTGCCGAAGCCGAGGAGTTGCGGCGCGTCATTCCAGTGATCCAGGCTTTGGTCAAGTCGGTCAATGTGCCCATTTCGGTGGATACCTCGAAAGCGGCTGTCATGGCGGCGGCCATCGAGGCTGGTGCCGCCATGATCAACGATGTCACCGCCCTCAGGGGAGATCCTGATGCCGTGCATGTGTTGGCCAACGCGACACATCCCATCGTTCTCATGCACATGCAAGGTTTGCCATCCACCATGCAGCGCAATCCAGGCTATCGACATGTCGTTGCCGATGTTTATGCTTTTCTTGAACAGAGGATCCATTTTTGCCAGAAACACGGCATCGGGTTGGATCGCTTGATCGTCGACCCGGGCATCGGGTTTGGCAAAACCACCCCTCATAACCTGGAGCTGATACGTCGTTTACGCGTTTTCCACGGCCTTGGTGTTCCCCTGTTGCTGGGGGTTTCGCGTAAACAGATTGTTGGCGTACTCACAGGAGAGGAGAGGCCTCCGGCCCGGGATCCGGGCAGCCAACTTCTGGCAGCCCTGGGTGCGCTATCCGGTGCCCACATCCTGCGTGTCCACGACGTGGCCGGAACGCGACAATCTCTCGCCGTGGCCTACGGTTGGAGCAAAAACGTGTGATTCCGTGGTGTAACCCCCTTTCGTCCGCACAACATCCACTCCAATGCCAGCATCTGCCGGACAGGACCAGACGACGTATCCCCGATACGATCGATGTATGGAGCGGAACATGAAGGATACCCTTCGTGGACCTTTGGCGTGGTCAGGATGGATCAATCAGGTACTGGACCAGGCTTTTGGCCTCGAACGCTACCCGGTCAGTGTGGTTGAAACAGCCCCTTTGTTGTCAACCAGGCTGTTTCCGGACGACCCTCTCACCTTGATCCATGGCCAACCTCTGCGCGATCTCGATGCCATCCTGACGCCGGATCCGCAGCGACGCAAAGGGTGGGCAATCTTCTTCAACAGCAACGCAGGTTCCCGGCGACGCATACGCTTCACCCTGGGGCACGAGTTTGGCCACTATCTCATGCACCGCCACAGCCACAAACAGGGTTTTCAGTGCGTGGATCGGGAACAGTTTCCAGCCTCCAGGAGCAATTTTCGTCTGGAACGGGAAGCCGATCTCTTTTCTGCCCATTTTCTCATGCCCATGGCCGATTTTCAGCGCCAGGTCGCTCCCGCCGAATTCGCCGACCTTGCCACACTCTCCCTGTGCGCCGACCGCTATGGTGTCTCGCTCCAGGCCATGATCCGGCAATGGCTGCGTTATACGACCCGACGTGCCCTGCTCGTTGTCTCGCGTGGTGGCCTTGTCCTCTGGTCGGAGGCCAGTCGGGGGGCACGCAGGTTCGCACGCTCTCTGCGCAACGACCGCTCTCCCGTCGAGATTCCGCCAACATCTCTTGCCGCCTTTCCAGGATCCGTCACTTATCCCAGGGAGGGGAAGTTCCTGCCGAGAGGAACCTGGTTTTCAAATACCGAGACTATCGAGATGGCTGTGGTCTCCCAACAGTATGACTGTGTCATTTCTCTGCTGCATCTCGATGTTGACGATGTTGTCGTGTCATGAAAAATTCTGCGCTTTTGGACGATCTTTGCCCTTTGTTGAATGAATGGGCAGGGTCAAAATGGCCAACAATCCCCGCTCGTCACCATTTTTCAAGACTAACTCCCCACCATGCGCCCGGGCAATGTTGCGAGCAATCGAAAGCCCCAGGCCGGTACCACCCGAACGCCGGTTGCGCGACCCCTCCAAACGTACAAAAGGCTCAAAAACCCGACCAAGATCAGCCTCGGGGATACCCGGTCCCTCATCGGCAATTGTGATACGCAGGGCATTGCCGACAAGCACGGCCCGCAAGCGAGCCTTCTGGCCATAAACAACTGCGTTGACGACAAGGTTGTCCAGACAACGCTTCAGGCTTTTTGGCTTGACCGATACCGGAGGCAATGGTTCGCTGGAGACCGTGACCTCGCGCCCCATCTCTTCCTGTTCGGCCTGAATGGTCTCCAACATGGCCAGAATATCGACCATCTGCGACGTTTCGCTCCCCTCCATGCCACGAATGAAGGCCAATGCCGACGCGGCCATCTCCTCCATCTCTTCCAGATCGTGCAGGGTTTTTTCCTTGATCTGTCCATCGTCCATCATCTCTGTGCGGAGACGCATGCGGGTGATGGGGGTTTTGAGGTCATGGGAGAGAGCAGCCAGGAGCTGGGTTCGCTCCTGAACATAGCGCAACAAGCGCCCCTGCATGGTATTGAAGGCATGCGCCGCCTGCCGCAACTCCCGGGATCCAACCTCGGCCAGGGGCGGGTTGCGAATGTCCCGACCCAAGGCATCGGCGGCCTCGGCCAACAGGGTCAGGGGCCGGGTAGCCAGGCGCACTGCCAACAATGAGATGAAAATCAGGCCAGCCAAAAGGATCGACAACGGCAACAGCAACTGCTTCGGCCAGTCAAAAATCTCCTCGGGCAACCGATTGTGAAACACCGCCCAGGTGCCATCCTGAAAACGTACCCGAATACGAAACGATGTTCCTCGGGGCAGCAGGGATTGCGACTTTTCATCCAGCGGGATCGATACCAGAGAGAGTGGCACGGCGTTGCCGACATTGCCGGGCGGCTCCGGACAGGAGAGCTGACCCATGGCCGGTATCCCCGGCTTGCCGCCACCATAGCCGGACCCCTGACCCTGCCCCCCCGGCAGATAGCCACCGGCACCAGCACCCGATCCGGGCATCCCCGGCGCATAGATTCCATAGCCAGGAGCCAATCCTGGTGTACCGGGTGGATAGTTTGCAGAGCCGAACCCCGGCCCCATGCCGGGCATACCGGGTGGATAGACGCCAGGACCAAACCCCAGGCCTGTCATCGCGGAGAGATAATTACCCGATCCCGGGCCAGTCATCGCGGAAAGATGAGTGCCGGGAGGCGACGCCCCGGGAGGGGGATAGGTGCCGGGAGAAGGATGACCGGGGGGTTTACTCGAAGCGGAACCGGAACCGGCAGCGCCATGTCCTGACGCCGGGGGGGTGGAGAGGGCATCCGAGGTTATCGTCGTACTGCTGCCCTCTTTGGCGGGTGGCGGAGAGTCCTGGTCGGTCGCGGTGGCTACAGTGGTCACCCGGATCCACCAACGACCACTCAGGTAGCGTTCCAGCAATGCCTGGACAAAGGCCGATTGCTGGTTGATACCCTCCGACCCTGTGCCAACCGGCTCCTTTTGACTGAACTGAATCGTTTGCAAAGGAGTTTTCAACACAGCGGCCACGCGACGGCGTTCGGCATCGGACATGGGGTCCAGGAGCTGGATGACATCGGCGATGCGCTGTGCCGTTTGCAGGCTGCCCGCGGTATAGAGGGCCTGGCCCCGATCGTAGAAATGGATGGCCGCACTGGCCAGCAGAGCGAGCGTCATCCCTCCCGCCAATACGACCATGAGGCGTCCAAACAACCCCCCGGGCAGTATCCGGCACAGAAACCGGACCAATCCGTTCATGGGAGTATATCCACTTTGGCAGCCATCATGTAGCCGTGTCCACGCACGGTGCGGATGATGTCCGGATCCTTGCTGTCCTCCTGGAGGCGCTTGCGCAAACGGCCGATCTGGACGTCGATGCCCCGTTCGAAGGGACTCGATTCGCGCCCGGCGTACAATTCCATGATACGATCCCGATCCAGAACCTCCCCGGCGTGATTCAGGAAAATACGCAGCAGATTGTACTCCTTGCGGCTCAGGGGAACCACCACATCCTCCGGCGATTTGAGTTGCCGGGTCGAGATGTCAAGAATCCAACCGGCAAAGCCGATGCGTCGGGCGACGATCTCCTTGCCCGCCACGGGTGCCGCCCGGGCACGGCGCAAGACACTCTTGATCCGGGCCAGAAGTTCCCGTGGATTGAAGGGTTTGGGCAGATAATCATCAGCTCCCATTTCGAGACCGATGATCCGGTCGGTCTCCTCCACGCGAGCGGTGAGCATGATCACCGGCAGATTGGCCGTGGCCGGATCGGCGCGCAGATTGCGGCACAAGGTCAGGCCATCATCCCCCGGCAGCATCAGGTCGAGGATGATCATGTCCACCTGCTCGTTGGCAAGTTCGCTGCGCAAGCGAGAGCCATCGGCCAGGGTTCGACACGCATAGCCGTTCTTCAAAAGGTAATCCCGCAACAGTTCCCGGGTCTCTTCGTCATCCTCCACGATCAAAATCCGGTCCCGTTCAGTCATGGGTATCCCTCATATCCTGGTGGGTATGGTCGGCACATGCGCGCCCCACCTCCGAACATGATGCACTTCGAGTAAAAAGTCAAAACCTTGGATGAATCTTCAAAACCCTGTCCTCGACTCCAGACTCCACCCGGCAGGGCACTCCCCTTCCGGAACCATCCTCAACCCAATCCATTTCGGAATACGTTATTTTTGGTAACTGCCCAGGTAGCAGGGCAATCGCATTTGAAACTGACACGCCCGAGGCCATGATCGCTTTTTGGCATCGGGGTCCAGGAGGCTGGCGACCGGACAGTTCCAGGAGAGAGTCCTGGTGGGGTTCGGGGCGAAGCCCTGACAAAGGCTTTCATGTTCAGGCCTTTCTTGAGGGGGTACCTGGGCAGCTACAATTATTATATATATATATGATCGATTACAAGAACCGGGAAACGACTATAAAAAAGCCGCCACGGCAAAAGGGTCGTCCATTCGATGACACGTGGCACACAAGGGATCTGTTTTGGTCTCGCCGTCAACACTGCACGAAGCAACACTGCGCGGACGAAGAAAGCCTCCCCTCGTTCGTTCGTGAAGAGTCTCCGCACGATTTTCAAGATCATGACAGAAGGGAGAAGCGCAGAAAAACAACTGTCGACAGACGGCAGGTTCGCACAACTGGCCACTCGCAATACCCTAAGCCGTTTCAAAAGCCATCCTGAACGAGAGCCGCCCCTTGTACGCCCTCACTCGAGGTCGATCAAAACCTGTCTGACCACCCCGCAAATCTTTGCCCTGTGTCCTTCAAGGTTGAGAACCGGGTAGCGCGGGTTGACAGGTTTCAGGAACCTGTTGCCACCATCCACGACAAGTTGTTTGAAGGTAACCTCTTCCTCGTTGTTCAGACGCACCACCACCAGGGATTTATTGACAGCATCCTTTCCCGGGTCGACGATGATGACGGCGCCTTCAGGAACCTTCGGTTCCATGCTGTCTCCCACCACTCGCAGGGCAAATGCCGCCCGCCCCAATTTTCGCGTGGTATCAATCCATTGATCAATGTCGTTTGGTGCACGGTAGTCGTCTGTCATCTCTTTCCAGAAGCTCGCCTGTGCCCATGAGATGAGTGGAACGCGTGTCAGGGAGGCGGGACCGGGCGCCCAGTTTTCCATAGTGGTTTCCAGGACCGTACGTCCAAACTGAAGCCATTCTGGTGAAACTTGAAGGATCTCGGCCACGGAGACGACATTCCGTTTGGCAATCCCGGTACGACCGGATTCCCATTGGATGACTGACTGTGGCTTGACGCCAACCCGGCGAGCCAACTCCGACTTGTTCAGGCCGGCTTTCTCCCGAGCCCAGATCAATCTTTTTTGCAATGTGTCCATACCTAAAGTGTATCCGAAGCTTTCGGTTAAGACCAACAAATTTTTTTCTTGGTATAATGAAAGTGTTTGCCTGTGTTTATTTACTCTGTAAAATAAAAATCATTTTTATTGTAATAAATAAATTATTTTATAGAACCATCTTACATATGCAACAATCACCAGTGTTTACAAATACACCGCGTGGTACACCCAAATCACGCACCGCACTGAAACTCAACCGGGATCTGTTCATTAAAATATTGCATTAAATGAATATCATTGCAAAACACAAGGTCGCCATGCATGCGAACTACGTTGTAAGTAGAAATTTACAAGGCCCGTCAAACAATCTCCCGAGAAAAAAGAGCGCAGCCCGGCACCGCCACACCTCTTCACCATCCATCAGGGTCAACGCGCAACAAAAAGCCTGTCGGGGAGAGAGGTGGACGCGGTTCGGCCTTGACAGCCCGATCCAACATCTTGTCGCTTGACTGAAAATATAGTTTTACTTACAATACGCCCCCATCCAGAGGGCAACGGCACACCCGAAAAACAACCGACATCTGATCAATCCTGATGATAAATATATAGCCAGGGACCCAAACAACACCCCGTCCAATTCATACCCAGGTGTATCCATCACGGCAACTTCGTCAGCTGCGTCGCCGGCTCCCCCACCGTACCCAACACGTGCCTGTCGCGTCGTTTCCTCCTTGCTACCTCGTTCCCGCATCGACGGCAAATGAGTAGCATTCCAATTCCAGATCAAGCGTCTGCTTCGTTGACTGCCTCACTCACTCCTCGCCGTACCCAACACGTACCGTCTCGTCGCTCACGCGTCGTCGCCTCGCATCCATCTTGATCTGGAATTGGACACATCGTCCGACATCGAGGAGACGCCGACCCCCAACACGAAACAGATGTGACCTGCCAGGAAGGCCACACGACACCCCTCATGGCAAAAACAGGCAAAACAATGCACAGAAAGATTCTCATCGAATGTGATTCGACCGTTTCCAAATCTCTTTTCCCCCGATATCATGCCGCCATCATGATGCAGGCGACTTCCGGGTCGGAGATACCAGAACCCTTCGGAAAGTGCCGCAACGGATCCCGTCATTCTTTTTCCATACCTGGGAGTGGGCACCAGTCAAAACCGAAAGGAGCACATATGAGCAAGAAAGAGACTAAAAACAACGAATCAGACACCGAGAAATCAGGCGATCCCCTCAAGGATCTCAACAAACGCCTGAAAAAGATTGAAAAAAAACTGGATGAGAGCACCCAGCAGCTCGCCGAGCGCAACGACGCCCTCTATCGCAAGCTGTCCGAAGGCCTGTCACAGTTGTCGGATCGCCATGCCGCCCTGAATCGCAAAGTCTCCGAGCAGCTTGAACAGCTTTCCAACAGAAACAGTGCCTTGGGGAGAAAAACAGCCCAGGGTCTGGAACAACTCTCCGACCGCCAGGACGCCCTGCGCCGCAAAATGGCCGAAGAAGTTAAACAACTCGCCGAAAGAAACGATGCCCTGCGCCGCAAGCTCCTCAAGAAGAAAAAATAAGAGTCGCTCCCCCTCCAAACCACGGATGGATCCCCGATGCGTTGCAACTCCCGGGGATCCATCCGCTTTCCGGACACGCATCCCCTCTCCCGATCGCAGACAATCACCCCTCCTCTTCCCCAAACCGAATCCATGCCGGGATGCGTGGTCTTTTAAACTATTGGTAACTGCCCAGGTACCCCAGGGCAATCGCATTTGAGATTTTCGAGGACCATGAATAGTGATTCAGGGATCTGTCAAAACGGGGTCCAGGGGGCTGGCGACCGGACGGGTCAAGGGCAGAGCCCTTGCGAGGTTTGGGGCGGAGCCCCAATAAAGTCTTTCATGTCACCCCTTTTTCCCAATCACAAAAAAACGACGTATCCCAAAGTAGACGTAGTCTAAATCTTCGTCTACCCAGAAATTCACGTTGAAATTTATAAGGCCATAATTCACAGTAATGACCATTCCGGTCTGCGACCAGCAGGGGCCGCCCGTATCCGACGTGCGATTCCTTCTGACTGGGCAACTATTCAGCCCCCTGGACCCCGTTTTCGACCAGCCCTTGCCCATGGCCCGAAACGATGATCAAGACCGGAATTGGTTAACCAGACCTATGACGAGGAGTGGGATCATGGCAGGTTTTCGCTTCTTCATCGTTGTGGCCCTGTTGACCTAGCCAGGCGACTCGTGGATCAAGTCAGCCCGGGCGGAAACACCCCCCATGAAAATCACCGTCAGCGTGGTTGGTCCCCGCAATCTCTCCTACCTCCCCCTCGATCTGATCCCCAAAATCGGCGCCGATCGTGCCGAAAATGCCAGCGTCGAGTTGAATCACGGCGGTGGTGGCGGCATCGTCCTCAAACAGCTGCTCTCACGCAACAGCGATTTTGCGGCGGTCGGCTTTACAGCCATCATGTCTTTGAAAATGAACAGTAAAACCCCTATAGTCGCCATAGCTCCCGTTGCAGATCTCCCCTTGTTCATCCTCGTTGTCCGATCAGCTTTGCGTGATCAGATCAAGACCATAGCCGACCTCAAAGGGCGCATCATTGGTGTCCATACCAGCTCGGTCAATGCCAAAACCGCCGCCCAGCAGCTCGTCGAACTGCTCCTCCACGCCAACGGCCTGGAAACGGATGACGCACGCATCATCCCCTCCGGACAGAGTTGGGCAGAACGGGTTGCCCTGCTTGAAAAAGGCGAGATCGATGCTCTTATGGCAGAAGAGCCGTTTGCCTCCAGCATGTTGAAGTCAGGACGTGTCTACTTTCTGGCTTCGTTGGCCGATGAAAAAACAACGCAATCCATCCCCGGCGCCCATTTTCTGCACACCTCCCTGACGACCCGACCGGAAATCATCGCCCACGAGCCGGAAAAAGTTGACCGCATGGTCAAAATCCTGCGTCGCTCCCTGACCTGGATCGCCTCACACACCCCGGAAGAGCTGGTGACCCAGATGCAGATCAACGATCCACAGGAAAAGGAACTCCTCAAGCTCTGCCTGCAAAAATATCCACGCCTGTTCAGCAAGGATGCCCAATTCAGCCAACACCAGTTGGCTGAAACGCAAAAATTTTTCCTGACCACCAACCCAAACGCCCCCCCGATAAGCGTGGAAAGCCTGCTTGACGCCCGCTGGGTAGGCATGAAAGGTCTTCGGTGATGCCGTCCAGCCACCACAACAGGTTGCTGCATCAACTGACCTATCGGGTTCTGGTTGTTCTTGTGGCCGTCGTGGTGATCATCAGCACGCTCGTCTTCGGTTTTCAGCATACCGCCCTGGACAAATCTGTCCGCACCTTCATGGATTCCATCCGACTGTATTACGAGGGAAGAATCACTCTCCTGGATCAGGATTGGCAGGAAAGAGTCATACGCCTGCATGCCCGCATCGAATCCAAAAACCTTTTCGCCTCATCGGAAAAAAGTCTGGAAAATCTGCAGGGGGTGTTGCGTCTGGAAGATCGCGACACCTTTCCTGTTATTCTGGTCATGGACGCCGACCAGAAAATCATCTTTCAACTTTCGGACACAATAGAGGTGTCCGAACATTTTACGGCCAAAACTGCAACAGGCTGGTACTTCGACGGGAAAAAACAAGCACTTTTCAGATGGTATCGCCAACCCATCTGGATGGGAGCGCGTGGAAAAGGCAAACTGGTGCTGTTCGTTCCCATGGACAACGCCCTGTTGTTCCGCAACGCCATGCCCGTGACCGACCTGTTCTTGATTCATGAAGAACAGGTTGTGGCCTCTTCCCTGGGTCATGTCAATACGCCTGTGCAAACCCTGAAAAAGAAATATGATTGGCAAAACGGTTTTCGCTATGATCAGTCTGTCATCCCCTGGGGGGGGCATGAAAACCTCAATCCCACTCTGGTGATCCGCTACCAAAGCACCCCACTGTTTTCCGTTTTGGAGATTATGGTTGTAGGATCGCTGGTGTTTGCCCTGATTGCCCTGCTTTTCTGGCAGTCCCTGGGATCCTGGGTCGTGCTCCTGACCCAGCGCGTTGCCATCCTCAATAAAATCTCCAAGGAGTTCTCACGTACTTACATCATGCCGCCGGCCATGCGCGACCAGCTCAACCAGGCGAATTCCATACGGGACGAAATCAGTGACCTCTCCGACGCCATGGTCAATCTCATTGGGACGGCGATACGCCACAGTGAGGAGTTGGAACATCAGGCCCGGGAGCTGAAGGAGAGCGATGACAGTTCACGCGCCTTGACACAATCCCTCCGCGATACGGTCCTGGTCTTCGACGCCCGGGGAAAGATCCACTATTGCAACAAAGTCGGAGCAACCCTGTTCGGTTTGACACAGGATGAACTGATCAAACGGCCCATCGCCTCGCTATTCTCTTGCAAGAAAAACAACTCTTCCAGAAAAAAAGAACATTTCAACTTCTTGAACTACAAGGAAGATGCACCCCGCTCCGGCACCCTGGACGGCACCGCCAAACACGCCGACGGCAGGGAGTTTCCTGTGGAAGTCTCTCTCTCGCACTGGACCCGGCGCAACACCCACTATTTTACCGCCGTCGTGCGCGACGTCACCGAACACAAACTGCTGGAAGCCCGTGACTTGCGCGCCTATGTCAATCGCGTCGCCATCAGTGCCCTGCTGGAGATCGGCATCGAGGCCCTGACCTTGCATCGCAAACTGGAAGTGGCCCTGGAAATTATCCTCACCGTGCCCTGGCTGGCCGTGCAATACAAAGGATCCATCTTTCTCACCACCGACAACAACGAGTTGGACATGGTGGTCCAGAAAGGGCTGCACGACCACCTCATGCACACCTGCCGCCGGATTCCTTTCGGCTTTTGCATGTGCGGCAAGGCGGCACAAAGCAAACAGATCGAATTCTCCTCGGCTCTGGATGCACGCCATGACGTTGCCTTTGAAGAGATGCAGGAGCACGGACACTATTGTGTCCCTATCCTCTTGCGGGGAAAACTGCTGGGTATTCTCAACCTCTACGTCAATCATGGCCATCGGCACGACCCCGAAGAGGATGCTTTTCTCGTCACCATCGCCAACACCCTGGCAGGGCTGATCGAGCGGGGTCAGGTGGAGGACCGGGTGCAACACATGGCCAGCCATGACATGTTGACCGGCCTGCCCAACCGCATGCTCTTCAGAGGCCTGCTGGAACAGGAGATCCGTCATGCCTCCCGATATCAAAAGAAACTGGCCGCAGGTTTTCTCGACCTGGACCATTTCAAGGCCGTCAACGACACCCTGGGTCACGAAGCAGGAGACCAGCTGTTGAAAGCCGTCTCCACCCGGATCAAAGAGCATTTACGCGACTCCGACACCCTGGCCAGACTGGGCGGCGACGAATTCACCTTGATCCTTCCTTCCATCGGGGAGACCCGTGATGTGTTGCTCGTGGCCAAAAAAATGATCGACTCCTTGAGCAAGCCTTTCATCATCATGGGCCAGCCCTGCCAGATAGGCGCCAGTATCGGCATCAGCCTCTTCCCCGAACACGGCCAGACGGTGGATGCCTTGTTGCAAAAAGCCGATCGTGCCATGTATGTCGTCAAAAAAAGTGGCCGCAACCATGTCGCCATCTACAGCTCCGATATGGAGTCTTGAGTCGTCCCCCTCTCCAGTCAGCCACCCCCCCTGGGCAGAGCTGCCCAAGAAGACTCTTTGCCATTCTGGATTTATTTTCAATACATTGACAAAACATGACAAACCATCGATTTTTCTTGCATAAAATCTTCGTTTTTCACATATTGACAGTCATCGATGAAGATTGAACGGGAGTGCAAGGCTGGGGTGCAGCCTTCGGGGAGCATCGTCGCGATGGAGGGGTTCAGGGAGATGCGCAAACCACCAACTGCCGGAGAGAAAGAGCCTTCTCCCAGTTGGGGCCTGTGGCGGCGCCTGAGGCTGGACATCAAGGTCGGCCTGGTGATGACGCTCCTGTTCATGACCATCTCAGCGTTTCACCTGCTGGAATGGAGCGCCGGGTTCTCTTTTCTGGTCTTGTTCCTGGCCCTGACCTGGATCCTCCGGCTCATGGTCTGGCAACCGATACGCTCCCTGGAAACCCAGGTCACAACCCTGAGAGAGGGCAACCTCGCCCAGCCCATCTCCCTGAACAGAGAGGATGAACTGGGAAAGCTGGCTGCAGCCATCGACCAGATGCGCATCAGCATCATGGAGTCGTATGCCGCTCTTTCCGAACGCAGCGACAGCCTGGAGAGACTTTCGCAAACCCTGGAAAACCGGGTAGCGGAACGAACACAGGCATTGACCGACAGTTATGCCCTCCTCGAACAGGAGTTGATCCGCCGCCAGGAGGCTGATGCCAAGCTGCAAAAGACGCTCCATCAAACCGACCTGATCCTTGCCACCGTCGGTGAAGGAATCTTCGGTGTGGATCAGGAAGGATCCGTGACGTTCATCAACCCCGCCGCGACACGCATGATCGGATGGAGCGCCGAGGAGTTGCTGGGACAAAAAAGCCATGCCCTGCTGCATCATACCCGACACGACGGCACCCCCTACTCGGCACGGGATTGCCAGGTGTGCCTGTCGGTCAAGGAGAAAATGACCCGCCGGGTGAGCGATGAAATCTTTTGGCGCAAAGATGGCACCCACTTTTCCGTGGAGTACGCCAGCTCGCCCATCTTTGACGGAGAAGAGATCAAGGGTGCCGTCGTCGTCTTCCACGACATTACCAGCCGCAAGGCCGAAGAGGGGCGGGAGATGCGCAGTCAGATCTCGCGCATCGCCATCAGCGCCCTGCTGGAGACCGGACTTGAAGATCTCACCCTGACCTACCAGCTCGAAGTGGCCCTGGATATCATCCTTTCCGTCTCCTGGTTGTCCATCATCGCCAAGGGATCCATCTTCCTGTCGGATCCTGACACGGGGGAGCTGGTCCTGACCGCCCAGAGAAATCTTTCCGAACCACTCCTGCTGGCCTGTGCCCGCGTCCCCATCGGCTATTGCCTGTGCGGTCGTGCCGCCAAGGAGCGGCAGATCGTCTTTGCCAACCAGATCGATCATCGCCACGACGTCACCTTCGATGGCATCAAACCCCATGGGCACTATTGCATTCCCATCCTCTCCAGGGAGCGCCTGTTGGGGGTATTGAACCTCTACCTTCCGGATGGTCATACCAGGAACCCTGAAGAGGATGCCTTCATGGCGACCATCGCCAATACCCTGGCTGGCGTCATCGAACGACGGCAGATCGAGGCACAACTCAGGGAGGTCGAAGAGAAGCTGCGGCAAAAGGCCCACCACGACCCCTTGACCGGACTACCCAACCGACTGCTTTTCCAGGAGCTTTTGCAGCGTTCCCTGGCCCAGGTGCGTCGGGACGGCAGATCATTGGCTGTCCTGTTCATGGATCTGGACCACTTCAAAATGGTCAACGACAATCTGGGCCATGAGGCCGGTGACCAGTTGCTGGTGGAGGTGGCCAATCGCATCTGCGCCTGCCTGCGGGAAGGGGATACCGTGGCTCGTCTCGGTGGCGATGAGTTCACCCTGATCCTGCAAGAACCTTCACGGCGCGATGACATCGTTCGTATCGTGCAAAGAATCATCGATCACATTCGCAAGCCTTTTCTGATCAAGGGCCAGGAGTGCCATGTGGGTGCCAGCATTGGCATTTCGATCCACCCCGAACATGGGCGCGATCCCGTAACCCTGCTGAAAAAAGCCGATCAGGCCATGTACCAGTCCAAAAATCACAATCGCAACGGTTACACCTTCTACGATCCCGAAACAGCCGGGGAAGAGACTTCGATCACTTGAAACACGACCTTCCGCTCTTGTATTGCGACCATGCTTCACGGTATTTTCTTCGCCGGATAGTCATCCTGACGCGCAGCTGGTCGGGTGACGCACGAGACCTTTCAATTGAGGTGGCATGACCACAAGCGCCGTTTTCTTTACCCAGGCCCTCCTGGTGATCGGATTGCCCTATGTGGTATGGCGTATTCCTGGTGTGCATGGCATGGTACCGCTGGTCGTGCTACAGATTCTCCTTGGCATGGCCCTCGGGCCTTCCGTCCTCGGAAAAGTGGCACCCGATACCTGGTCGATACTTTTTGCCAACAACTCCATTCAGAGCCTGACGGGGCCGGCTTGGCTGGCGATCGTCTTGTTCACTTTTCTGACGGGCCTGCACCTGGATCCGGAGGAGTTGAAAGCCCTGGGACGGCGTTTTGCCATTGTCAGTCTGTTGAGCTTTCTCGTACCGAGCATTGTCGGGGGCTTGGCCGGAGCGTTCATTGCCGGGCATTTTCCGGAGAGCGTAGGTCCTAACGCCACAGCCCTGCACTTTGCCATCGCCATTGGTCTGAGCAGTGGGGTGACGGCGTTGCCCGTTCTGGGCGCCATACTTCGCGAAACGGGCCTCAGGGATCATCGCCTGGGGCGCATCACCCTTGGCATGGCCGCCACCAACGATGCCATTTTGTGGGCCATTCTGGCACTGTTTCTGGCTGGCATGACCAGAGGCGGCAGCGCAGGAGAGTTTACCGGCTCATTTTGGGTTCCCCTGACCGTCATTCCTTACGTGATCATCATGGTCATGGTGGTAGGGCCGTTTTTACGCCGGATTCTGGTCCAGGAGAGCATCCTGGGGGATGCCGGTCTGATTACGGTGTGCATCTCCGTTTTTGGTTCCGCCCTGGCCACCGAATGGATCGGACTCCACGTCGCCCTGGGCGGATTCATGACCGGCGTGATCGTCCCCCGTGTCTACAAACAAATCCTCATCGACCGCCTTGAACCCCTCACCGTTGTCGTTTTGCTCCCCTTTTTCTTTACCCTGACGGGGATGCGCACCTCGTTTGACGTCACATCGGATCATCTGGCCACCATCACGCTGATTGTCACTGTGGTCAGCATCGTGGGAAAATTCATCGGCACCACTTTTCCCGCCCGCTGGACCGGCGAAAGCTGGACCGAATCGATCAAGCTCGGTGTCCTCATGCAGACCAAGGGCATGATGGAGGTGTTGATCCTCTCCATCTTTCGCGAGGCTGGGGTTATTTCCGACTCCTGCTTCTCGGCCATGATGTTCATGGCCATCATCACCACGTTTCTCACCCTGCCCATGCTGCGTGGCATCATGCGTCTCGCGACATGGGCCAGAATCACCTGATACTCAATCGCAGACAAACAGAGTAACCGTTCACTGGAATTTTTCGTGCGAGTTTTTAATAAATTCGCAACTGTTCCGTACCCCCTCAAAAAAAGCCTGGACATGAAAGCCTTTGTCAGGGCTTCGCCCCGAACCCCACCAGGACTCTGTCCTGGACCTGTCCGGTCGCCAGACCTATGGACCCCGATTCGTTGCCGGGTGCTGAATAGTTACACCAAATAGTTAAAAAATGACGCATCCCGAAATGGATGCAGCTCAGGAGACCCCCTCTCCCTCCCGCAGCGCCCGCCACTGCTCCGCCGGAAGATTCTGTTTATTCTCATTGCACAAACGACATGCCGGAACACAATTGCCGCGCGTGGAGCGTCCGCCACGAATCAGGGGCAGGGCGTGATCCATGGTCAGCTCGCCCGGAGGGGTGCGTTGACCACAATAAGCACATTTGCCCTGGCCAATGAGATTTTTCCACCACTGCGAACGTTTGAGAATTTTCGCCTTGCGCCGCTCTCTGTCGATATGCTCCTGGTCGGCAGGAATCAATAAATGATCCACTAGCGACTCCCGGCGGAAAATGGCGACAATTCCAAAGCAGGCTTGCCACCAGCAACGAGGGTCGTGATCACCTCGGCGGTGATGGGTGTCAGAAGGATTCCGTTGCGATAGTGACCCGTTGCATAATAGAGCCCCTGCACCGGACCAACCCCCAGGAGAGGCAAACCATCGCCGGTGGCCGGACGCAGACCGGACCAGCTGTCCAGGATACGTGCATTCCCCAAACTCGGGACCATCTCCATGGCCATGCTGGCAATGCGTTGCATGCCGGCCAGGGTCACCGCCTTGTCAAACCCCCGATCTTCCAGGGTGGATCCCATCAGGATGCGGCCATCGGCGCGGGGCACGATGTACCCTTTGTAGCCGTAGACCACATGGCGAAACAGAGGCGGGCGGGTTTCAACCTGCACAATCTGGCCAGCCATGGGTTTGACGGTCGTGCGCAAGGGGGGCAAGCCGCCGAGATGCGTACTCCAGGCCCCTCCGGCCACCACCACCTGCGTGGCAGGGATCCGTTCCGTCTCACCCAGGATGGCAACGACTCTGTCTCCCTCCCGTTCAACCCCCCGTACATGCACCCCTCCGCGAAACTCCCCGCCCAAACGGGCAACAGCCGCAGCCAGGGCACGCGAAAGCGCCACCGGATCAACCTGGTGATCATCGGGATAGTAGTTGGCCCCGATCAGATGGGGGGTCAAGGCCGGTTCCAGGGCGCATGCCTCCGCACGATCCAAAAGTTCCACGCGCAGACCTTGATCCAGCATCCACTGCGCACGCCCGGCAGCCAGGCGGCCCTCGCCGGGGTCCAGGGCCACTTCCAGGACACCGGACGCCTCATAACCAACGGAAATAGCGGAAATGGCTTCAACCTCCCTGGCAAAGTCGCGAAACAAGCGACGGCTGGCCAGACACAGGTCGAGAAAAGGGCCGGTTCCGGACACCTCGGATTGGGCGCCCAGGATTCCGGCGGCAGCGGCTGAGGATTCGGCCCCCGGAAAAGACTTTTCCAACAGGGTCACCCGATGGCCGGCCTGCAAGAGACGCAGGGCACAAGCACACCCAATCACCCCCGCACCGATGATCAACACGGGTTCCACGCTCTACCCCTCAAGGATCAAGATTTTGTCGGACGCTGATGACATCCCCTTTGCGCCTGCCATCATACCCCTGCCACTTGGCCGAAGGCACCTGTTCATGGGAGACCGGCGTAAAACCATTGCGGCAAAAAAAGTCCACCACCCCCGGTCGCCGGGCACAGGCAAAAAGATAGCGCAAACCCAATCGCCGGGCATCCCGCCTGGCCCTGGCCACGAGTTGAACCCCAACGCCTTCCCCTTTGAAGCGGGTCATGGCATACAGAGAGACAATCTCTCCTGCCTGTGCCTCTCGATAAGGCTCGTGCAAAAGGCCACACACCCCGGCCAAATGATCGCCACCGATAAAGGCCCCGTAACCGCTGAAGAGGACATCGGCCAGCTCGGCATCGGAGCGTCGCAGGAGGTACCCTTCCCGTTCGCCGCGCCGGATGACCGCCTCTACGCGGGGAAAATCATTCAAAACCAAGGGCCGGACCCGACAATAGTGGCGCCAGGAAAAAAAGGTGCCGCTGCCCTGGTAGGTAAAGAGTTCCTGATCGATATCCGCCAGCCGACAAAGGCTGACCTCGGCGACGCCGCCAAGCAACAGGGAGTGGATGCGCCCCAGGATGGCGTGATCATCCCGCGCCAGACGCACCAGGAGGCGATGGTTGACATAACTCATGATGCGGCCCTGCCTGTCGGTGATGCCTCCACACTGGTGCGGTAAAACCAGACGTGAGACTCGAAAACGTGTCGTCAACGCCACCACCTGACCCCAAAAGAGATCGCCACCTTCCCGACTCACGCCGGTCAAAACCATGGACTCCTGCCCACGACAAAGCGCCCGCAAACCATAGGAGAGACTGAACAGGTCGGGGTGTAGCGGGCTTTCCGTCGGCAACAATCCCACGAGGCCGGCAATGATCTCCGGAATCTCCTGATAGAGGATCCAGACGCGGGCACCCGCAGCCTGCAACTCACCCAGGACTCGACGAAAATGCCCCATGACAGCCGGTTCAACGTGACTCTCCTCCGACAGGACAAAGGTCAGGGTTGTCCCGTGAAAAGCGGAGAGAAAAAAGGACTTTTCGGTAAACTCATCGTTCATGGCACGGCCAGAAAGAAAAAACCCGAAACCGGACGGCTCGGGTTTTTAAATTTTAGACGACGCTGGTCAGGCAGACGGTCAATCGGTCGCCATGTTGACGTTGGCAGCCTGAAGCCCTTTGAGGCCCCGAACCACCTCAAAGCTCACCCTCTGCCCCTCTTCCAGGCTGCGAAAACCACTGGCTTGGATGGCCGAAAAATGGACAAAGACATCCTCGCCACCCTCATCCGGTGCAATAAAACCAAACCCTTTGGCATTATTGAACCATTTGACCGTACCCCGAACCATTTGCGACATCCTGGTAACTCCCCGGAAACATATTGACAAAAACCAACGCAGGGGAAATGCCCCAAAATCCGTGACAAAGGCCCCCAGACCGGCCCCCAGCCAAACCGGCAAGGTTTAAAAGATAGGCATGGATCTTCCGCAAGGCAAGAAAAAATTTACGGGTGAAATCGTTGGACCTTTTTGGATTCGTTGGTGTATCCTGGAAAAGGAAGGGAGGTGCCGTCATGACAGCGACCGTTATTTCATTCGATACCCTGGCTTTTGTGAAGGAGCTGGAGGGAGCTGGTGTGCCTCCTGTCCAGGCCGAAGCCCAGGCCAGGGCGCTTTCCAGCGTCATTCAACAGGTGGAAGAGTCGCGCCGTGAAGAGCTTAAGGAGCTGTCCACCAAGGGGGATATCCTGCGCCTGGAAAAACGCATGGAAAAGGAGATCGAACTGGTCAAGGCGGAACTGCGCAAAGAAATTGAAACCGCCAAGGTGGAAACCATCAAATGGGTCATTGCCACCGGCTTTATCATCCTGGGGGGGGTGGCTGCCATCAATCGGCTTGTACCGCCACCAACGCCGGTCTATTACCATGCCCCGGCCCAGGAGGTACGCCAACCTGCCCCCTCCGTACAACCCTCCGCTCCCCTCGTCCAACCCATCCAACCTCCTGGAAAGTAGATCTGTCCTCCTCGATGTCCCCTCCTGATTTGTCGGCATGGCAGTTTACCGCCTATTTCCGCACAATGCGTCAGCGCCCGGATCGTGCGAGCATCGCCATGGACTGGATCCTGCAAACTGCATCGGCACCAGAGTACCAAAGAAAGCAGGCCGATGGTCGCTATCAATGTTGGCGACGCATCCATGAAGCCGAGAACCGCTGGTTACGGGTTGTTCTTTTGACTGACGGGAAAACCATTCACAATGCTTTTTTCGACAGGGGTTTCAAGCCTTGAAAATCCAATACTTTTTCGATACCGACACGCTCTATATCCAGTTTCAAGAAAACGCAATCGTGGAGTCACGCGACATTGATGAGAATACGCTCGTTGAGTTCGACAAGGACGGCCAACTTTGTGCCATGACTTTGGAGCATGCCCGGGACCGGGCAAACCTGCCACATTTTTCCTTCGAGCAAGTCGCCGCATGATCGTGAATAGAAACCAAAAAAAGAGACGGCCCCCGAAGGGGCCGTCTCCGTACTCAACAAACTTCCAGTAAAAACAAATTACTGGTTCATCTTCCAGGTGGCGGTCAGATTCGCCTCGGCGGTCTCTTCAGCCGCTTTGTTATCCGAACCCACTGTGCTGGCATTGACGCCACCGCCGGTGTTGGCCCAGTTGCTGCTGCCACGGAAGTAACCGGCATTGTACTCGACAACACCGTCGATCATGGAATCCGTGGTGGAACCCAGCTTGGGCGTGATGTTCTCCAGGAGCATCATGTTACCGATCAAACCATTGCCATTGGCAGAGGTGGCGGTATACACGAAGGAGACCCTCAGGAGGTGAGGGATACCGGATTGGTCGAGGTAGCGATAGGTCGTAGCGCTATCCGACTTGTGGTTCCCGGCACCCGAAACGGAGGCCTGCTCACCAGTACCGCGACCGTTACCCTGGGGGATGCGGATACCAAACTTGATCATCGTGTCAGCCAGGGACGACCCTGTGACCGAGGCGGTGAAACCAGTGACGGCCCCGCCGGAAGCGACACCAGCACCAACCTGGCCGGTCGGGCTGTCGAAGCTGTCGCCGATGACGACGCCGGTCCGCTCGTAGTACTGGTTGTAGGCCTGCGCCCACTGACCGATGAACTTGTTGGCGATCTTTCTGTACTCAGCATTGCGCTGAAGATCCTTACCGACAGCCACGGCCCCGACGATCAGGGCGATGATCGCCAGCACGATGGCCAATTCCACCATGGAAAAGCCCTGTTCCTTCTGATTCTTGATTTTGTTTGACATGTCGTTCATCTCTCCTCTTCAGTCCTTAAGAAACCTGTTCAAGGCCTAGCCTGCACCGTAATGCCACCGTTAACGAACGCGCCACTCCCTTCGACGCCCCTGCGATTATAGAGGTTCCTGGCATCAATGCAAGACCATTTTTTATCCGACCAGACCTCCCCAACAGGTGTTGGAATCGATGAGGCAATTAGCAAACTTCAAGCCAATTCAAAATACCAAATCGAATCCATTTTGCCTCACTCGCTCCTCGCCGTACCCGACACGTACTGTCTCGTCGCTCACGCGTTGTCGCCTCGCATCCATCTTGATCTGGAATTGGAATGACACGGACAAGCCGCAAACCCGGTTAACAAGCAGCGCACGGCAAAACCCCTCTGTGTTGGCGAATCGTCTGGTATTGAACTTGCTTCCACCCTGGGCGCCGGATACCGACCGGCAGATGGGCCAGGATCCATAGAGGCAACCGGCATGGGGAAGGCTCATATCCGACACTATTTTCCTGGAAGGTGTTGCCTGCCATCGGGTAGGATTGGCGAGGGTCTGGCAGAAGGCATTGGTTTGGCAACCTGATGGTCTGGAGTGAATTGGCATGGTCAATCGGATTGTTCTGCTTGTGTTGTCCATTCTGGGGGCTGCTGCGCTTCCCTACAGTTTCAACCTGGCATTCGGATCGTACAACGAATACATGCAGGCCCAGGGCAATCTGAAAGCTGCCAGGGAACACAGGGCAATCGTCGATGCACGTCGCAACCAGGTCAAAGCCTACAAGGCCTACTCCCAGGAGATCGACGGGTTCGTGTCGGAGGTCAAAGGTCGAAGCGCCCTGGAAAGTGACTGGATCCAGTTCAAGATCGACAATGTCACCAGAGCCCTCGAGGCGAACGATTTTCGCCTGGTGATCGCCAACGTCATGCACGGAGGTGACTACTACTTCAATCCAAGCCGCCTCGAAATCGTCACCTCCTCCTCAGAAGAGTTTTCGACGCTCATCAAGGACAAAAAAACAGGCAGCGCCAAGGCTGATGGAAAAAAGCCGGGGGCTGGAAGCCAGGTCGTCATGACCATAAAGGGGGAGTACCTGGTCGCCAGAAAACGCGACTGAATTCCGGAAAGCTGAAATAAAATCAAAAAAATCCCGGTCATGCCATTTCTGGCAAACGGAATCGCGACGATCCGGACCCTTTGACTGCAAAATTCGGTTAGGAACGGGTACATGAAAAGCAACGCAATCAGCCTGGTTTCAGTTGTCATCCTGGGAGTCTCCTTCGCCGGGGTCGTCTCGTACCAGGGATATCAAACCATCTACGGGACCGATTTCGGAAAAAGCTCGCTCAGTGATGTCGCGATAAGCAAAGACAGCGACAAAGAGAAGGATAAGGACAAGGTTCCCATACCCGATGCGGTGTTGCGCTCCAAAATCGAGCAGGTGCGTCCCAGGCTCAATCAGTTGCACCATCCGAAGCAGGTCTCTGCGGGCAGTCTGAACATGGGGCTGGTCGGGTTTTCCGCGCAGGCCCTGGAACAATCCGAACGCATCCTGGAACAGGCCAAGGAGGATTATCGGGAAAGAATCATCTCCATGGCCTACGTCTCGGGGGATAGTCGCTTTGCCGTCATCGATGGTCGTCTGTACCGCGAAGGCGATGATTTCGGCGACACCGGCGCCAAAATCAAAACCATCCATCCCGACAAGGTGTTGATCGCCGGGCGCGATGTCCGTCAATGGCTTGACGTGCATAATACAAGCACCGCGGTCGATCACATAGGAAAATCGAAAGGACCGGCAGCGCCCAAGGAACAGGCTGCCCCCGTCATGGCCGCAAAAACCCCTGATGAAAAAGAGAAAAAGGCCGGTTCCGGCACCTCCATCGAGGAGGGCATCCAGGCACTCAAAGGCTATAACGACATGATGAAGGCTCTGCAAGGGCAGTGACAACCTCTGCCGTCTCCGTCTTCCTGGGGCTTCGCGCCCCAGACCTCGCCAGGAGAAAGGACGCGGCCCTTCCTCCCGGGTCTCCGTCCCGGTCTTTCAGTGATTATCTGTAACTGCCCAGGTACCCCCTCAAGAAGGGCTTCGTCCCGAACCCCACCAGGGCGCTGTCCTGGGCCTGTCCGGTCGCCAGCCCCCTGGACCCCGATTCGTTGCCGGGTGCTGAACAGTTGCAATTATTTTTCTACCCACCCGGCGCTGTCTTGTCCCTGTCCGGGGAGTTGGCGGTCTTCAGCCACTCGCGAGCCAGTTCACGACCCTTGAGGCGCTGTTCCTGGCTCAGGGTCTTGCCGATCAACTCCAGATTGCGCAAAGCGTCCTTGTCGTCTTTGAGAGCGGCCAGACTGTACCAGGCAAAGGCCCGGACCGGATCTTTCGCCACCCCACGGCCCTCCTCGTACATCCACCCCAGGCTGTTTTGGGCACGGGTCTCTCCCTGCATGGCGGCTTTCAGGTACCATTTTGCTGCCATGACCAGGTTTTTCTCGACGCCACGACCCTCTTCATACATCCAACCCATGCTGTTCTGCGCAGGTGACAAACCCTGGTCAGCCGCCTTCTGAAACCAATGGACAGCCTTGACCAGATCGGCAGGGACACCCTCACCTCTCTCGTACATGGCGCCTAGTTGATTCTGGGCCTGAGGATCCCCTTTTTCGGCAGCCTTGGCAAACCAGGCAACAGCCTCGGGAAGATCTCGGGAAACCCCCATGCCCATCTTTTTCTGAATGGCGTAGCGGGTCTGCGACTGCACATGGCCCTTTTGTGCAGCGAGATAATACCATTTTGCCGCCCTTTCCGGATCCGGGGAGACACCATCGCCCTTCATGAACTTTTCCCCCAGCAGGTACTGGGCGCGCACGGAACCCCCTTCCGCAGCCTTGGTCAGCCAATTCAGGGACTGTACATGGTTCACCGGAATGCCTTCACCCTTGGCAAAAGCCTCGGCGACCCAGATCTTCGAGTCCAGATCCCCCTTGTTGGCAGCCTCCTGGAACCAGCGAAAGGCATCGTTGGGATTACGCTCTTCACCGATGCCTTCCGACAACCGCCTGGCGAGACGAACCTGCGCCTCAACAACGCCCAAGGCAGCCGCTTGACGATAGTACAGGTTGGCTTTCCCCGGATCGGCCTGCGTTCCCCGACCCGTTTCAAACATGATACCCGTCTGCAATTGGGCCTCGCCCACCCCCTGATCAGCTGCCTTGAGCAACAGGACAAAGGCCTTGCGATCATCCTCGGGAGTTCCCTTTTGGGACATGATCTCCATTGCTACCCGATACTGGGACTGGGGATCGCCGCCCTCCGCCGCTTTGCGAAACCAAACCATGGCCTCTTGAGGATTGGCGGCCACCCCAATGCCATTCTGCAACAGGTAGGCGTACTGGTACTGGCCCGGAACAGAACCGGACTGCGCCGCCTTTGCAAACCAGAGGATGGCCTCTTTGCCATCCTTGGGCACCCCCACGCCGGTAAGGTAGGCGTATCCCAAAAGATACTGGGCCTCCGCCCAGTTTTTATCAGCGGCCTTGTGCAACCACTCCATGCTTGTGGAGAGATTTTTTTCGACACCGGAACCGCTTTCGTACATTTTGGCCAGTTGGAACATGGCCTCGGGATCCCCGGCAGCAGCGGCCTTGCGCGCTTTTTCCAATTTATTGGCCAACGCCACCTGGGGGGTCACGGTGCGCGGCCCCTCATCTCGTGTCAACGCCCAGAACGTGGAGCCGATTCCCAGCAACACGAGAAGCGCCAGGGCACCAAAAACGACGCGGGTCTTGGTCGGCATCCTGGCCAGATCAAACCCCATGAGTTCGGCAGCGGTCTGTTCGCCCCCTTCCGGTTGACTCACCCGGACCGTCGCCAGCCACGACTGAATATTTTTCGGGCGGTCGGTCTCCACCACCTTGAGAGCCAGATCGATGGCCTGCAAAAGCGACTCGGAGTAGCGATCCTTCCCCACCTCGACCGCTGGCACAAGGGGATCGGGCTGGTTGCGCATGATGGCACTGCTGCGTTGCGGAGCACCCACCGGCTTGCGCCCGCTGATGCAGCGATACATCACAGCGCCCATGGCGTAGATGTCGGTCCACGGTCCCTGGCGGCTGGCATCCTCGAAGTATTGTTCCATGGGGGCATAGTTGGGCGTCAGCATGGCGGTCATATGCCCTTCTCCCCCGCCCTCCTCGGTCTTGCGCGCCGAGCCAAAATCCAACAGCACCGGCGAACCATCCTTGTTGCGAATGAATATATTGTCCGGTTTGATGTCGCGGTGAATGATGCTGGCCTCGTGCAAAACACCCAGCCCTCTGAGGAGCGGAATGATGACCGAGAGAAGGTCACTCTCTTCCAGAATCCTTCTTTTCTTCAAGACCGCCGACAAGGATTCGCCATCCTCATACTCCATGGCCATGTAGGCGGTGTTATTCTCTTCAAAAAATGTCGCGACCCGCACCAGGCTGGGGTGTTTGAATTTGGCCAGGGTACGGGCTTCATCCAGGAACCGATTACGTCCTTTGACAAACAAATCCTCGTGCTGTGGCGATTTCGGTTGAATGGACCTGTCCGAGCGACGCACGGCCAGTTGGGTCGGCAAAAACTCCTTGACGGCGACATAATTGTCCAACCGGGTATCGTGCGCCTTGTAAGTGAGACCAAAGCCTCCCTGTCCGAGAACTTTTTCAATCCTGTACCACATGAGCATGTGGCCAACAGGCAACGCATCGCCATTTTCCGGAGCCGCCTGTGCCTGGGGTTTCGGATCATCGTCGGGGGCGTCACCCATCGAGGCACCCGTCCTGCTTGACGCGCTATAGTCGACCCCACCCTTCATGGTATGGAATGGCCGGGCCTGGGTGGTGGCAGGTGCGGCCTGCACCGTGGCACCATCCTCCTCCCCACCTGAAAGGGTACCTGCCGCAGCTCCGGCAGCCCCTCCCGAAAAGGCCTGCACCGTGGCACCCTCTTCCTCCCCACCTGGGAAGGCACGTACCGTAGCCCCGTCGGCCCCACCCGAAAAGGCCTGCACCGTGGCACCGTCCTCTTCTGCGGCAGAAGAGCCGCCAGGTCGCGCCATCCCCGCCAAATTGATCATCGTGGCACCATCATCCTCTTCTGCAGCAGGAGGATTGCCAGGTCGCGTCGTTCCCGCCGAATTGACCATCGTGGCACCATCATCCCCTTCTGCGGTAGAAGAGCCGCCAGGTCGCGCCATCCCCGCCAAATTGATCATCGTGGCATCCTCCTCCTCTTCTGCAGCAGCAGAAGGATTGTCAGGTCGCGCCATTCCCGCCGAATTGACCATCGTGGCACCATCCTCGACAAAACCAGACGCAGGAGAAATCCGGGTCGCTTCCGACTTTTCCAAATCATCAGCTGCCGTCGTACCAGGTTTCATGGAAAACGCAACCTCTTCTCGAGTTGGGGGATAGTCGGGATCGGACAGCTCAAACCTTGATCCCCGAAATAGCGAGGGCGCCGTCCAGGGAAACCGGGCACCGCCCAGCCCCCAATCCCAATCCGTCAATGTGCCATAAGGCCAAGCATGACGTCATGGAAAAAATAGAATGCCTCCTCCCCATTTATGGTATTGAATGTGCTTCCATCCGTCTTGATCCGCTCTTCAATCGACGAAAACGATAAAAAAACAACATATTTTGGCTTGTCAGACCTATGGGGTGGCCCTGCAGTGATCGTCTCCCGATGAACTTTTTGTCAAAGACTGTCACAATATGGAGGATCGGCAAGGTTGTCTGCTCAACACATCAATCGGTCCAGGGGAGGAGTCGCCAAGATGGTTCGGAAGGAGTCACCAATCCAGATCCTGGTTTTGGGAATCGGCCATATCGACAAGGGTGATGCCGGTGTGGGTGTACACACGGTGGAGATTTTGCGCCGAAAATTTCAGATTCCACCTGGCATTCAAGTCAGTGACGGTGTCTCCATGGGCAAGGAGCTGCACAGAAGCATGGCTCAGGCCAGACACATCATCCTGGTGGACGCGCTTCGCGCTGGTGCCGAACCTGGCAGCCTTCTGAAACTGGTCGGAAAAGAGATTCCTGACTTCATCAACCACCAGGCCGCAGTCAATGAAAATGGACTGTCGAGCATCCTGTCTCAGTCGAACATGACCCAGGAACAGCTCGCCACCATAACCCTCTACGGCATTGAACCCGCAGATCTGGATACGGGCCAGCGCCTGTCGGGCGAAGTGGCACCCCAGGCCGAACGACTGGCCAACTTTCTGGCCGAAGAGTTGGAACGACTTGGTTTCTCCGTGCCTCCGCGTGGCTTGCTTTCCACCGGCTCGACCCTGCCGACCTCCTGACCTGACGTTGCAAACCACGCGCATGGACACTACAACAACGACAGGACTGGCGGATCGCATCCTGTATCGGGACGGGTGGGTATTGGTCATTGACAAACCAGCCGGTGTGCCTGTGCATCGGGGCCCGGGAGAAGGGCCGCATGTCGAGATCCGCCGACACGATTTATGCTTTGGCTTGAAACAGTTGCCGGAACTGGCCCATCGTCTGGATCGACTGACGAGTGGTTGTCTGGTGCTGGGACGTCATCGACAGGCGCTGCGTCGCCTGGGAACGCTGTTTGCTGCGGGCCTGGTGGAAAAGTGTTACTGGGCTGTGGTAACCGGCAAGCCACCGCAGGATCATGGCCGCATCGATGCCCCCTTGCGTCCCGAGGGAAACAATGCCCAGACCACCCACAATCGCGGATGGCGCATGGAGATCCACCCTGACGGACAACCCTCCTGCACCGATTTTCGCGTTCTGGGTGGATTCGGCGACTTGACCTGGTTGGAGCTGCACCCTCTGACCGGCAGAACGCACCAGATTCGTGTCCACTGCGCTCATATGGGCTGCCCTGTGGTCGGGGATCCTCTGTATGGCTTCGCACGGATGGCCGGAAGCGGTGCCTCCTGTCTGCAACTCCATGCCCGCTCCATAACCATTCCCCTGTATCAGGATCAACAACCCATCACGGTCGTTGCCCCTCCGCCCCGACACATGCTCCCCCTGCTGATCGCCTGCGGTCATGTGCAGACTTGCTTTTCATGAACCGAAAGGGCCACATGAAAACGCCCTGCGTATTGACCCGCTCGACCAGCCGAGAGTAGAGTGCCGGGGTGCCTGCATCTCGTGTCTCCTCAACAAAACAGCGCCCAGACCATGGATCCCGAAGAGAAATGCCCTCCGTCACCGACCGGGAAGATTGCCCTTTTCTACCATTTTTTCCATCCCGACGACGTGGTCAGCGCCCGGCTGTTCAGTGATCTGGCCAGGGGTCTGCTGGCACGAGGCTGGGAGGTGACCGTTCATACCAGCAACCGCATCTGGAGTGACCCCAGCCGCCGCATCGAGGCCGCTACGGAACAGTGGGAGGGGGTCCACATTATCCGTACCTCTCGCCCGGGTCTGGAACAGGGGGGATATGTTTTGCGACTCCTGAATGCCCTCTGGATGATGCTGGGCTGGATATGGCGGGTAGGGCGCTCGCCGCAGGCGGATCTGTTCCTGGTAGGTACCGATCCACAATTTTCCCAGCTGTTGTTGCCGCTTCTGAAGCTGGTCTCGCCGCGCACCCGGGTGGCCTGGTGGTGTTTCGATCTCTACCCGGAGGCCATCGCCGCCGATCGACCGGGCAGCCTGTTGGCCTCCCTGGCCCGGGCCTCCCGGCACTTGATGGGGCCCCTTTATCGTTGCGCGGATCTCGTGGTGGATATCGGTCCCTGCATGCGCAGGCGTCTGGCGACCTACAAGCAGTGCGGACGCCCGCTCACCCTGACCCCCTGGGCACTCGTCGAACCCAAAACGATAGACCGCCCCGATCCCACGGTACGCACCCAACTTTTTGGTGCGGATTGTCAATTGGCCCTTCTGTACTCCGGCAGCATGGGACGCGCCCATGATTTTGACCTTTTTCTGGCCCTGATGCGCCGCTTGCGTCACGCCAATCCCTTCATACGGCTGGTCTTCTCCTGCCGGGGCAATCGTCTGGCGGCCCTGCAAGCAGCCGTTGGACCCGATGATGGCAACATCTCTTTTGCCCCCTTCGCCAGCGAAGCGGAGCTGGCGCAACGTCTGGCCGCCGCCGACATGCACCTGTTGAGTCTGCGCCCCGATTGGGATGGGATCGTCGTGCCCTCCAAATTTTTCGGCTCCCTGGCAACGGGACGTCCTCTCCTCTATGTCGGCTCGGAGCAGTCATCCGTCGGTCAATGGATCGAGGAGTTTGCGGTCGGTCTCAGGGTTGACCCCCATCATGTCGATCTCGCTGCCACCAGGTTGCTGGAGCTGGCCCGCCAGCCCGCAGAGATGGTACGTTGGCAACACAATGCCTTTGCCGTTTACCATCGACATTTCAGCCGCCAGGTGATCCTGGACGGCTGGAACCTGGCTCTGCGCGACCTGATGCCCAGGCCACAGCCATGAATGTTCGATCTTTGAAGTTCCAACCGAAGCCATCCGGGCCTATCATGGCAACGGTGATGACAATCTTCTGAAAAGGGACTCCTGATGTCTGTCAACGTCAAGCTTGCCGATGATCTGGTCGCCGAAGCGAAACGGTATGCTCAAGTTGGGCACCGAACTTTGCCAAAGCAAATTGAATATTGGTCCCGTATCGGCAAGATCGCCGAGGAGAATCCGGACCTGCCCTTCTCCCTGATCAAGGACATTCTTCTGGCCAAGGAAGATACCGCCCTTGAAGATTACAAGTTCGGTTGATGCGCATCCTCCAAACCCGTCTGTTCACGAATAGCAGCAAACGCCTCCACGTCAACCAAAAAATGGCAATGGACAAAGCCGTTCGGCACATCGCTTCCAACCCTGATGTGGGAGAACCCAAGGTTGCCGACTTGGCCGGTGTTCGTGTACACAAGTTCAGGATGGTTGGAAAAATGGTTCTGTTAGCCTACGAATGGCGCGAAGTGGAAGACACCATCATATTACTGGCTATTGGCCCCCATGAGAATTTTTATCGCGACATCAAGAAAACCTTTGATTCATAATCAGCCGAAGCTGAAAACATCCCTGCAACGGACATCCCTTGATACACACAAATCCCCGTCTCCGTATCCTGCACGTCGTCCCCACCTATATTCCGGCATGGCGCTATGGGGGACCAATCCGTTCGGTCCATGGCTTGTGCCGCAGTCTGGTGCGGCAGGGGCATGAGGTCCATGTCTTCACCTCGAGCATGGATGGCCCCGGCGAGTTGGATGTCCCCCTGGGTCAGTCGGTCAATCTGGATGGTGTCATGGTCCGCTATGATCGCCCGGGCTGGCCACGACGCCTGAACCGTTACCCCGGCTTGCTGGTGGCCCTGCGAGAGCAACTCGCCACATTTGACCTGGTGCATCTGCATGGGGTCTTTCTCTGGTCGACCTGGGCGACGGCTCGCCTGGCCGAGCGGGCTGGCGTCCCCTATGTCGTCTCGCCCCGGGGCATGCTGGTCCGGGAGCTGATCCGTCGTCGCAGCCGGTTGGCCAAGACTCTTTGGATCCGTCTGATAGAGCAGCGTACCCTGGCCCGGGCCGCTTTTCTCCATCTGACCGCCATCCGCGAGCAGGAAGATCTCGACCAGCTCAATCTGTCAACGGCGGCCGTGCGCATCATTCCAAACGGCATCGACCCACCCGATCCGGCCACGATGGGGGAACCCTTCATTCTGCCCAAGGCTGTGACGGAGGCAGAAAACGGTTTTATTCTGTTTCTGGGACGGGTCAATTGGAAAAAAGGGCTGGATCGCCTGATCAAAGCGTTGCCGACTGTCCCCAAGGCCATTCTGGTGATCGCCGGCAACGACGAAGAGGGCTATCGACACCATCTTGAACGGCTGATTGCCGAATTGCACCTGGTCGGGCGGGTCTTTTTCGTCGGCACCGTGGGCGATCAGCAAAAATGGGGTCTCCTGCAACAGGCCAGGGTGTTGGCCCTGACCTCCTATTCAGAAAATTTTGGCAACGTCATCCTGGAGGCCATGCAGATGGGTTGTCCGGTCGTCGTCACGGAAGAGGTGGGGCTGGCCCATACCGTCACCGACCTGGCCTGCGGCGTCGTCACTCCTGGCGATCCAGGCGCCATCGCTCATTGGCTGCGTTACATCCTCGACCATCCGGAACAGGGCAGAATCTGGGGCCAGAATGGTCAACACGCTGCCCGGGAACACTTTTCATGGGACACCGTTGGTGCCAGTATGGTGGCGCACTACAGAAGCGTCCTGGCAAAACAGGGCTCGATGGATCAGCCTTGACACACTCTCCACCCAAGGGCCCTTTCAAGACATCCCATGCACCGCCCCAGTCGTCGGATTTTGATCGTTTCACCCAACTTTCCCCCCATCAACGCCCCGGACCACCACCGGATCCGGATGTCATTGCCCTATCTGGCGGAGTGGGGTTGGCAGGCCCATATTCTGGGCGTCAACCCTGACTTTGTGACGGGTACTCTGGATCCTGACCTGGCAAAGACCATCCCTCCGGAGACACCCATCACCTGGAGTCGTGCCTGGCCCCTGTCGGTGTCGCGCCATTTTGGCCTGAGAGGACTGACTTATCGGGCGTTGTTCCATCTTTATCGGGATGGTTTGCGCCTCTTGAAAAGCCAACCTTTTCAGTTGGTCTATTTTTCCACCACGGTCTTTCCGGTCATGACTCTGGGTCCGTTGTGGAAAAGGCGCCTGGGAATTCCCTACATCCTTGATTTTCAGGATCCGTGGCGGCGCACCTGGCCCGAAGTTTTACAAACCCGGGTGATTCCCGGCAACCGCCTCAAGTTTCTGCTGGCCCATATACCGCCCCGGCTGCTGGAACCCTGGATCATACGTCATGCCAGCCACCTGATTTGCAACTCGGCGGCGTACCAGGAGACTTTTCTCCGCCGCTACCCCTTTGTACGTCCCGACGATATCTCGGTTTTACCCTTTGGTGTCCCGACCCAGGATTTTGACCGTGTACCGCACCTGGCACCCCCCAACCCGTTTTTCAACCCCCATGACGGCAACCTGAACTGGGTCAGTCTGGGGGCCAGCAACGCCAGCATGGCTTATGGCTATCGTGTTCTGTTCACAGCCATCCGCGAAGAGAGGGAACGCCATCCCGAGGCCTGGGAACGGGTTCGTCTGCATTTTATCGGCACCAGTTACGGCATGGGCGACAAGGCCGAGTATACCGTCCTGCCCATTGCCCGGGAGGTCGGTCTGACAGACATGGTGCGAGAACACCCGCACCGGGTTGCCTATTTTCTCGGTCTGCGCATCCTCACCGAGAGCAATCTGTTGTTGATGGTCGGCTCCGATGATGCGAGTTACTCCGCCAGTCGCACGGCAACCCTGCTCTATTGCCGACGACCCATTCTCGGCATTCTGCGCGAGGAGGCACCCGTCACCGGCCAACTGCGCGACAATCCCGTCAACCGGATCGGCGGTTTTGATCCCAAGGGCGATTTTCAGGCAACCGTGGCCGGTTTCAGGCCGCATCTGCGCCACTTTCTGCTGGCGGAGAGTTATCGGGAGGCCACCCTGGATCCTGTCGCCTTTGCGCCATTCACGGCGCGTTTCATGACCGAAAGAGAGTGCGCCATCTTCGCTCGGGTGGCGGGTTCGGGATAGAGAATACGCATCGACAGCCCCTCATGCTCAAAAAAAAAAGACCGCCATAGGCGGTCCCAGAAAGAGACTGTATCATTCATCATCGGCTGATCTGCCACGGACGCGGCACGGGCCGATTATCACACCCATTTGCATTCATCGCGATAACTTCGTTAGCCGCGTCGTCGGCTCCTCACCGTACCCAACACGTACTGTCTCGTCGCCTCCTCCTTGCTGCCTCGTTCTCGCATCGACTGCAAATGGGTATCAAAGGTTCAAGCGCGTTGGGCAGTGGCAAAATTGCGCCAGAAATCGAGCCGACGATTGAGATGATCAATCTCGCGGCGATGTTTCTCCTGGGTTTTTTCCAACTGCTGATTGTTGCGCGCCTTCCACCACTCCACTTGGCGACGCAGGGCGTTGATCTCCTCCTGGTACTCTTTCACACTCCTGGCGTCGGGCGATGCAACCTGTTGCTGCGGGGCTTGCTGACCCAATTGCGCAATGCGACGATTCAGTGAGGCAATGCGCATGGCATAATCGCGATGCAACGAATCGATCAAGGCATCATACTCCTTGCGTACCCCCTGCACGGCAACGGCGTGATCGTGTCCGTCGTTTCGCGGGGCCTGGGACATTTGAAAAATATCGTTAAAATCCATGCGGGCATTCTTTAACATGCGTATAGCCATCCGGGTTGCATTGAGAACTTCGCCATCCCGGTCGGCAAAGGTCAGGTTGAGGACTTTGGCCAATTTGTTCAGATCGACGCTCTGTGTAGACATGGTTGCAACCTTTCTATTTTTTTATTTAAGTCAGTTACGGCCAATTCTGGGACAAGAAATCGTACTGGTATGCCTTGAGCAATATTCGGGCCAAAACCGTGCGCAGGCCAGCAAACACGTACCCCGCAATCGAAAACGGGGTCCAGGGAGCTGGCGACCGGACAGGTCCAGGACAGAGTCCTGGTGGGGTTCGGGGCGAAGCCCTGACAAAAGCTTTCATGTCCAGGCCTTTCTTGAGGGGGTACCTGGGCAGTTACAAAAAAACTACGTGTCCCAAAGTAGACGTGGTTTACAAACCGGGTCGCCGAGTGGTGAACATGGAAAAAGGCATGACCCGTCAGATCAAACAAAGTCAGGCGTTGAAATTTTGACAATCGTCATGATACTGACATTTATTCCTGCCGGATGCGGGAAGGGGGTTGGCGTGGCTGATCAAGACGTTTATGTTACCCGGGGTTATCCCCATCAGGAGCGGCAGCAACAAGGAGTGGAGTGAGTCCCCATGACAAAACAGGATGAAGCCAGACCGGCAGATTTCATTCGGACCATCGTTGCCGAGGATCTGCGAAGCGGCAAACACACGCGCGTGGTGACCCGCTTTCCGCCGGAACCCAATGGCTACCTGCATATCGGTCACGCCAAGTCCATCTGCCTCAACTTTGGCATCGCCGAAGAGAACCCTGGCAGCATCTGCAATCTGCGCTTCGACGACACCAATCCGACCAGGGAAGAGCCTGAGTACATACGCTCCATCGAGGAGGATGTGCGCTGGCTCGGCTTTGATTTTGGAAAGCGACGCTACTTTGCCTCGGACTATTTTCCCCAGATCTATGCCTACGCCGAGGCCCTGATCCAGGCGGGCAAGGCCTACGTATGCAGTCTCTCTTCGGACGAGATTCGCGCCTATCGTGGCACTTTGACCGAACCCGGCCGGGACAGCCCCTATCGCAACCGATCCGTGGAAGAGAACCTGGATCTGTTCCGCCGCATGCGCGCCGGCGATTTTCCAGACGGAGCACATGTGTTGCGGGCGCGCATCGACATGTCTTCACCCAACATCAACATGCGTGACCCCATTCTTTACCGGATCATTCACACCTCACACCATCAGACCGGGGATCAGTGGTGCATCTACCCGATGTATGACTATACCCACTGCCTGTCGGACGCCCTGGAGGGGATCACCCACTCCCTGTGCACCCTGGAATTTGAAGACCATCGCCCGCTCTATGACTGGGTTTTGGACCAATTGGCCACTCCGTGTCACCCCCGGCAAATCGAGTTTTCCCGACTCTCTCTCGAATACACGGTCATGAGCAAACGCATGCTCAACGAGTTGGTCAACTCAAAGGTGGTCAGCGGCTGGGACGACCCGCGCATGCCCTCCATATCAGGCCTGCGGCGGCGCGGCTACACACCTGAATCCATTCGGGAGTTTTGCCAGCGCATTGGCATCACCAAGGCCCCCAACAAGGTGGAGATGAGCCTGTTGGAAAATTGCCTGCGCGATGACCTCGAAGAACGGGCACCCAGAGCCATGGCCGTCCTGGACCCGATACGGGTGATCATCGACAATTATCCCGAGTCACAGGAGGAGTTTCTCACCGTCCCCTGTCACGCCAATCATCCGGAGATGGGCAATCGCACCCTGGGCTTCGGCCGGGAGATATGGATCGAGCGGGATGATTTCCGGGAAGAGGCCCCGCCCAAGTTCAAGCGTCTGGCCCTGCTTGGCGAGGTTCGCCTGCGTCACGCCTATGTGATTCGCTGCCATCAGGCGATCAAGGATCCCGCGACCGGCGCCATAACCGAGTTGCGCTGCACCTACGATCCGGCCACCTTGAACGCCAATCCGGAGGGGCGCAAAGTCAAGGGTGTGATACACTGGGTATCGGTCCGGCATGGCGTCCGCCGTGAGGTTCGCCTTTATGATCGACTGTTCCTCAAACCCAACCCCGGCGAAGATCGGGAGGAGAAGGATTTCAAGGAGTCCCTGAACCCCCACTCCCTGCAAATTCTGCAAGAGTGTCCCATGGAGGCCTCGCTGGGCAATGCCGCACCTGGCAGCCGCTTTCAACTGGAACGACTCGGTTATTTTTGTGTCGACACCAAAGACTCCCACCCCGGCAAGCCGGTGTTCAACCGCACCGTCACCCTGCGCGACTCCTGGGCGAAGATCGAGGGGAAAAAGTAAACAGAAAGGTAACTGCCCAGGTCCCCCCTCAAGAAAGGCCTGGACATGAAAGCCTTTGTCAGGGCTTCGCCCCGAACC